>NZ_JANUSD010000007.1:0-264809 GCF_024793945.1 Emticicia fluvialis | reverse complement strand
ATCTTCATCTTCTCTTTGTGTTGCACCTCTAAGATAACACTTTTTAGAGGAACAAAGAAAAATCCCCGCGTCTTTTTTGACCGGGGATTCCTATTTTTAGACCTTTTTAGACAGCCTCTTTTATTATTAATCAAAACCATCACTTTATCCTAAAAGCCGCCTTCATCTTGTAGCTGAGCTTTATTTTCTGATACTCAAGGCTGCTGTCTTCCATGGGTGCGGCATCGGCTTTCATCATTCTTACGTTAGCCAGCATGGGTTGTGGTGAGTAATACTGGTCTTCCTGTTCTTCAATGGTCAGCACATCACCTACTTTTTCGTTGATAGATTCAAGCAGATAGGTTGCCTTTTCTTTTGCAGCCTGTAAGGCTTTGATTTTTATCTCTTTTCTGTATTCTTTAATTTTCGAATGATCTACATGGTCAATAGAAACGTACTCAATGCCCCGGTCGTCGACCCCGTCCAGAATCACATCAGACTTATACAAGTTGTTCAGTTTCAACATATATCTTTTACCCTCCAGAAAATACAAAGGTTTTTTCTTGCCTGTCCAGTTTCTATAGCCAGATATCGAGCCAATGGTCAGGTTCTCTCTCGGTATACCAGCTTTGGTTATGGATGCTATCAGCTGTTTTTCAAGCACATCAATAGCAACCTTGTCTTTCTGGTTTTTTTCGTCTTTAAAATACTCTTTTAAAGAGATAGCAAAGTATATTTCGTCAGGGGTAATTTCCATTTCAGACGAACCCGTCACTTCAATTTTCTTAACCGGTTCTTTGTCGGTTCTGTCTTGTGCGTTTGCGGTAAGAGCCAGGCCTGAAATCAGGAAAGCAAAAAATAATGGTTTCATTGTCTGCGATTTTTATGTTGAGAATTAAACGTTGTGTCTGGCAAGCATAACGCTCAAACCTCTACGATTGTTACAAAATCTCTTCATAAAACTGTTAATCATTCGTTAATGCCTATCTGGTAAACTTCATTCTTTGTCCTTTTATGTGCTCATTAAACTGGCCGTTGGCATATACAATATTGCCCGAAACTATGGTATGCGTTACTTTTGATTGAAATTCGGTTCCTTCAAACGGCGACCAGCCACATTTGCTATACAAGCTGTTTTTGTCTACCAGCGTAGTCGCATTCAAATCAACCAGTGTTAAATCTGCCCAATAGCCCTCTCTGATATATCCCCGTCGCTCAATCTGGAAACAGTCGGCCACTGCGTGCGACATTTTCTCTACGATGCGCTCCAAAGAAATTTTTCCTTGTTTATAAAACTCAAGCATAACATTTAGCGAGTGCTGCACCAAAGGTAAGCCAGACGGAGCCTGCCAATACGATTGCTGTTTCTCGTCCCAGGTATGTGGTGCATGGTCTGTAGCAATAACATCAAAGTGGTCGTCTAGCAATGCCTGCAGCAGCTTATCTTTGTGCCCATGTTTAATGGCAGGGTTGCATTTTATCTGGTTGCCCAGTTGCTTATAATCTTCGGCGTCAAACCAAAGATGGTGTACGCATACTTCAGAGGTAATGTGTTTGCCGGCTATAGGCCCTTTCTCAAATAGTGGTATTTCTTCACTGCTTGAAATATGCAGAATGTGCAACCTGGTTTTGTGTTTTTTAGCCAGTTCTACTGCCATTGATGAAGATTTATAACAAGCCTCTTCGTTTCTGATAATAGCATGGGCATCATACGGCGGGTTGTCGCCATATAAGGTTTTATATTTTTCAAGGTTTGCTTTTACGGTGGCTTCGTCTTCGCAATGGGTAGCAATCAAGGCCGGAAAGTTAGCAAACACTTTTGATAACACGTGTTCGTCATCTACCAGCATATTACCGGTTGAGCTACCCATAAAAATCTTTAGCCCGCAAACGTTCTGAATATCCGTGCGCATTACCTCATCATAATTATCGTTCGATGTACCCATATAAAATGAGTAATTGGCCAGCGAGGATTCTGCTGCTATCTGGTATTTATCGGCCAGCAGGTCCTGGGTAAGGGCATTCGGCACGGTATTAGGCATTTCCATAAAGCTGGTAGTGCCGCCGGCAACTGCGGCTTTGGCCTCAGTGTAGATGTTAGCTTTATGAGTAAGCCCGGGTTCACGAAAATGTACCTGGTCGTCAATTACGCCCGGAAGCAGGTATTTACCTGTTGCATCAATAATACGGTTGGCTTTATGGCTTGATAAATCGCTGCCTATCTGTTCAATAATACCGTCTTTAATGAACACATCGCGTGGTTCAATCTTTCCTTCATTTACCAGCAGGGCATTTAGTATAAGAATAGTCATTTGTGCTAAGTGTAAAGTTTGGCACGAAATTAATAAAAATTAGATGTGCCTGATTGAAATAATTAAAGATAAAGGCATTACCGCTATAAAGAAAAAGGGATAATTGATTTGCAATTACCCCTGTGTAATACGGTTATAAGTTCAGGTTAAATCATTCTTCTAAGTTTGAAACTGGTAAATTTGAGTTCTCCTTTCCGCCTGATAAACAATTCAACATCTTTGCCCTCTTTGCGTGACAAAATTTTATAAATCTCGCTGATAGCCAGGTTTTTAACATTCTGATTGTTGACAAAAATCAGCTCGTCGCCTTCTCTTAGCCCGGCTTCATAAGCCGGCGACTGCTCAAGAACCCTGCTGACGTAGTATTCATTGAAGTGGTCGCCTCTGGCACGCACATCAAGGCCGCTCATGTCATGCTCAAAACTTTCTTTCATCCGGTTCTTAATTGGCTTCATAATCATGTAGCCGTCTCTGTAGTTAAGCGTTACGGTAAAGCGTCTTAACAGTTCGCAACCAATGCTTCCTTGCCTGCCTTCGTTAGAGGGGGGGAATTTCATACTGAATGAAAGGCTGTCGGGGAAAGAAGCCAGTATATCCTGCATTTCCAGGGTACCCATACGTATCTTATCAACCCGGCCTATGTGGCCGTTAATTTCTCCGTTTAGCCCGCGGCCTAGGTTGGCACGCATTACTTTTTGAGGCAGTTGTATGGGCTCTTTTTCGCTGGCGCTTAGCAGTAAGGCATGCCCGGCACCGGTATCTATAACCAGGCGCATAGGTATCTCTTTATTGTTGCTTACCATGGCAATGGCGTCAGTGTATGGCTTTGACTGCGTGAGTACAATAGGGTAGATGGTTCCTAAAGACTTTTTGTATCTGAACTTGTTAGGGTCGGTCAGGTAGAGCATCTTTTCCTCAAAATTGATGGTTACCACAAAATTGCTGAAAATATCGTGCCCGAAAATACCATGTATAGGCACGCCCAGAAACTCAGAGAGCTTAAGCACGTCTTCGTCCAGCACAACAATGTTTTGCTGAGATGCTACGATGTCGCCAATCTGAATGCGGTGGCCAACTGATACGCTGGCCGATAAATCTCCGCCTTCGCCTGCACCGGTTAGTTTAACGCGTCTTATATACTTCAGGTCAAGAGATTTGGCACGCTGGGGGTCTGTAATAATGGTAGACGTAACACCTGTGTCTAATATAAAACGTAGGGTGTCAGAATCATCAAGGGTAGCTTTTAAAACTATGAGATTCGCGTGCAGGTCAAACGGAAAGCGGGCAAATTTTTGATGCTTTCCTTTAAAATGATACCCGTATCGGGTATCTTTCTTCCTGTCTTTTTGAGCAAAAGCCAATTGGCTTGTTATCAATAAGAGGGCTATGATGCAGAGCTTGTACAACTTTTCCATAGCTATAGCCTTTCTATAAATCTGTTTCGGTATTAAAATCCTAAGGAAATTTAGAATAATTCTAATAAAAAACAAAAGTTTTTCGAAAAGAGTTTTAAGTTTAGCCCATTTTTCAAAAAAATTAAGGCCTTATTCTAAATTTCCTTACTATTAACCCGCTTTAACAGATTGCACATACTTCACCACATCGCTGCGGATGTCGGAAGAAGCCTGAAGTACACGTATAAACTGGCTGCCGATAATAGCGCCGGCAGCATATTCTGAAGCTTTTGTGAAGGTTTCGTGGTCTTTTATACCGAACCCTATTAAACGTGGGTTTTTCAGGTTCATTGCATTTACCCGGTTAAAGTATTCTTCCATTACTTCTGAAATACCAGATGTTTTACCAGTAACGCTGGCGCTGCTCACCATGTAAATAAATCCGTCTGATATCTCGTCGATACGGCGTATACGGGCTTCGGTGGTTTGTGGCGTAATCAGGAAAATGTTTAACAGGCCGTATTTGTCAAATACAGGTTTGTACTCTTCATAATATTCTTCAGTGGGCAGGTCTGGCAGAATCAGACCATCAACACCAACCTCCTGGCATTTAAGGCAGAAGTTTTCTATACCAAATTGTAAAACAGGATTAATATAGCCCATCAGAATAACAGGTATCTGTACCTTCTGGCGCATGTTTTGCAGTTGCTCAAAAAGCACTTTCAGGCTCATGCCATTATCCAGCGCAATCTGGTTCGACTGCTGAATGGTTTCGCCATCAGCCACAGGGTCTGAGTAGGGCATGCCAATTTCGGCCAGGTCGGCTCCGGCTTCCTGCAATGCCTCCAGAATAGGCAGGGTATCGTTTAATGTCGGGTATCCGGCAGTAAAATAGAGATTCAATACACTATTAAGCTTAGTTTGAAAAAGCCTGGTTATGCGATTCATATCAATGTCTGGGAAAAAATAAAGCGAAGAAGAAAATGCAGGCGAATGCTTATGATCACAAATCAGACATTCGCCCGGAAGCGGTAAATTATTTGGCAGCCCAGTAATCAAGCACCAGTACTTTGTCTAAATGGGGCCCCAGTACGCCTACAAATGCCTTATGAGCAGGATGAGGCAGGTACACTTCACGGTCTTTTTCTGTTTTGAAACTTACAAAAAACAGGTGTGTGAAACCCTGATTCAGATTTTCTGGGCTGTTGTTGGTTCCCCACTCGAAATCCGCAATTTCTTTAATCTGTTTGGGTAGCGCTCTGAAAGCATCTTCTACTTTTTTGATGTCTTCAGGACTGCTCGAATCTTTGAATTTGAATAAAACAGCGTGGCGAAGTAGTTTCGCAGGCTCTTTTTTTTGTGCATTTGCCATGTAACTGAATGATAGTAAAGCGATTGCTAATAGAAGGGTTCTCATTGTTATTTTGAATTTTGATTGGCTGATGTTACTACAGGGCGGCTGGTTTACAGATATTTCATGTAAGTAGCCAGGTCTTTGTCTCCACGGCCCGATAGATTTATAACTACGGTTTCATCTGAACCTGCTTTCAGGTATTGTAAAGCTGCCAGTGCATGAGCTGACTCAATAGCCGGTATGATCCCTTCCAGCTTGGTTAATTCAAAACCTGCCTGTATAGATTCATCATCAGTGATAGCAAAGAACTTAGCCCGCCCTGACTCCCACAAATGTGCATGCAAGGGGCCTATACCGGGATAATCAAGCCCTGCAGAAATACTGTGGGGTTCTACCACCTGCCCGTCTTCAGTTTGCATCAGAATACTCTTGCTGCCATGCAAAACCCCCGGTTTACCCAGAAAAGTGGTGGCGGCAGATAAGCCTGAATAAATGCCGTGTCCGCCGGCCTCGGCTGCAATTAACTGCACCTCCGGCTCGTCAAGAAAATGATAGAAAGCCCCGGCGGCATTTGAGCCTCCACCCACACAGGCAATTACGTAGTCTGGGTTTTCTTTCCCGGTTTGTTCCAGTAATTGTGAACGCATTTCTTCAGAAATAACCGACTGGAAACGCGCAACCATATCCGGGTAAGGGTGTGGGCCAACCACACTGCCAATAATGTAGTGGGTATCAACCGGATTATTAATCCAGTGCCTCATTGCTTCGTTGGTTGCATCTTTCAGGGTTTTAGACCCGCTGGTAGCTGGGCGAACTTCTGCGCCGAGCATTTTCATACGGGCCACATTGGGCGCCTGTCGCTGAATGTCGATTTCACCCATGTAAACTATACATTCAAGCCCCATTAGTGCACAAACGGTAGCAGTAGCTACGCCGTGCTGGCCGGCGCCGGTTTCGGCTACAATTTTATTTTTTCCCAGGCGTTTGGCCAGCAATATCTGCCCTATGGTATTGTTTACCTTATGTGCGCCTGTATGGCACAGGTCTTCTCGTTTCAGATAGATATTGGTATTGTATTTTTCTGAAAGACGATTGGCCAAATATAAAGGTGTAGGGCGGCCTACATAGTTTTTCAACAGACCATGAAACTCTTCCTGAAAATCAGGGCGGTAGATAATATCCAGGTAATTCTGTTGTAGCTCTTCTACATTCGGGAAGAGCATTTCAGGAATATAGGCGCCTCCAAACTGGCCATAGTAGCCCTTTTCGTTCACACCAAATGCTGTTTCCTTCTCTTTAGGTTGTTCTATGCTCGTCATTTTTCCTTAGTTGTTCTATGTCGTTCAAATCTCTTGGTCTTCCTGCGGATTTTTTTGCTTCAATTAAATCAGAATAATTAATTAAATTGATTTGCAAATTTTCCTCTTTGAATAGAATATGGTTAGCAAATGCTTCGTCGAAAGTTAATCCTTTCAAATTAGTTAATATCTCTATAGATGAGGGTGGTCTGCCAAATGTAAAAACGTCGTATTTTGTTATATCCAAAAAATTGTTGAATGTCATATCAAATACTGGTAAACCAAATTCATCAAATGCGGCAACCAATTTCATGTAATTATCAGCTGTTCTATTTACCCACAAGTCTAAGTCACCTGTGGTTCTTGCATAACCATGTAAAATTACAGAGTAACCACCAACGAGTAAATAATCAACGGAATGATTGTTTAATGCTTGAATAAAATCCCGAAAATCCTCATTGAAAATGTTTGCCATCAGGCTTCATGTTTACGCATTGAAAAAATGGTTTTGTCTACTCTGGGAGGGTTATCTATGCTATAATTATAAGCTACACTATTTAAGTAGCACGCTGCATTTAGTCTGTCTGATGCGGATTGATCGAACCAGAAATCCTTTATGCGTTTTTCATTGTCTTCATGCTTGCCTGCCCAAAAAGCTGTTCTGTCAAATCTGAATTTTTCTGTCATACATTCTCCGATTTCTTTTCTCGCAATTTTGCAATTAATCCTCCTATCTTCTCAATATCTTTCACAGCGGGTTCTGTTTCAAATTTGCTGTTGATATCAATGGCATAGGGCTTTGGTATAATCAGGTCTAAATCATTGAGGTTTTCAAGGCTGATACCCCCGGCCAGGAAATACGGTTTTTCGTTTGTGTATTTTTTCAGAATGCTCCAGTCGAAAGTAACACCGTTTCCGCCATAACTGTCTCCTTTGGCATCAAACAGAAAAAAATCAACGTGGGGCTTGTAATTGTTTAGCTGGCTGAAAATAAACGACTCATCTAAACGGAATGCCTTAATGATATTGACACCCTTTGTGCGCAGGCTTTTACAAAAGTCAGGCGTTTCGTTACCATGCAACTGCGCATAGTTTAACCCATACTTTCTGACATTCTGCAAAATGTAGTCAACTGATGCATTAACAAAAACACCAACTTTCTTTATTTCTCTTGGTATTGATTGTGCAACATCAACATCCAGTTGATTTCCGGCAAATCTGGGTGACTTATCGTACAGGATAAAGCCGATGAAATCAGGTTTCAGTTCTACAAGCGCTTTGATATTTCCGGCATCGCGCATGCCACATACTTTCAGTTTCATAAAGATATTTCCATGCCCTAAAGGAAAATTAATTTTACTCATACTCAGGACAAAAGCATGAACTCAGTAAAACCTGTAAAAGATGTCAAAATTAACACATTTTATTAGATTTCAGCAATAAAATCAGCGAGTTTTGCTCCCGGATTTTCATCCTTCATGAAGGTTTCACCAATCAGAAATCCCTTATATCCGGCCGACCGTAACAAACGGATTGTATCCGGCTGGCTGATACAACTTTCTGAAATTTTCACAATTCCGTCTGGTATTTTATCTGTCAGCCCCAAAGAAGCGTTTACATTGTTTTCAGCAAAGTTTTTCAGGTTTCGGTTATTAACTCCTATAATATCAACGTTGCCAAGCGGGCTTCTGTTCAGTTCTTCTTCATCGTGTATTTCCAGCAATACTTCCAGCCCCAGTTCATGTGCAGTGGCGCTTAGCTGCTGTATCTGCTCAGGGCTCAGGCAGGCTGCAATCAGCAGAATTACGTCTGCTCCCCAGGCCTTAGCTTCGTATAACTGGTAGGTATCTATTATAAAATCCTTTCTTAGAATAGGGGTAGACAGATTGGCCTCTCGTGCTTGTAATAAATCTTCTTTTGCACCACCAAAAAAGTCGGCGTCGGTAAGTACTGACAGTCCCGCGGCTCCGGCCGCTGCGTAGCCCTGCGTAACAGAAGCAACCGAAAGCTGGTCGTTAATAATGCCTTTGGATGGAGATTTTCGTTTATGCTCGGCAATAATACCAGATGAGCCATCGGCCAGAAGTGCGGCTTTCAAAGAATTGGTTTTACGAGAAAATAAAGTCTCTTTGCTTAATGCTTCTATTGAAATACGGGCTTTGGCTTCTGTTACCTCAATGGCTTTGCGTGCAACTATTTTGTCTAAGATGGTCATCTTGTGGTTTTGTTGGTTAGTCTTCTATTAGTTTTCGTAGGGCGTTCAGGGCTTTTTTACTGGCCAGCGATTCTTTGGCTTGCTCTATTCCTTCGGCAATAGATGTACCTCTGGCTACGCTCAAAGCTACACCGGCATTAGCCAAAACCACATTGGTTTGAGCAGCAGTACCTTTGTTTTCAAGAATATTGATTAGAATACCAGCTGATTCTTCCAGTGTATTACCACCATGCAAAGCAGATTGCTCGGTCAGGTCAAAACTGAAATGGGTAGGAGAATGCACCACCACCCCATGCCTGGTGCCAATGTTGAAATCGTTCGTGAAAGAAATCTCATCGTAGCCGCCCAAGTCATAAATAATACCAAATTGTGCTGCTGAACGGTTAAACAATTGGGTATATAGGTCAAATACTTTCATGTCATATACGCCCGTCAGCTGCTTTTGTACTTTGGCAGGGTTTAGCAATGGCCCCAGCATATTGAAGAAGGTTTTCAGGCCTAATTCTTTACGGATGGGCGCTACGTATTTCATAGCCGGGTGGAACAACGGTGCGTGCATATAGCAGATACCTGCGGTTTCCAGCTTGCGTTTCAGGAAACCTTCGTCGTTAGTAAATTTTACCCCCAGATATTCCAGTACGGTGCTTGAACCAACGGCCGATGAAACCCCATGATTTCCATGCTTGGCAATGGGCTGCCCTGCCCCGGCCACTACAAAGGCAGAGGTAGTAGAAATATTGAAAGTGTCTTTTCCGTCACCTCCGGTGCCGCAAACATCCATCGGGTCAAAGTCAGTCAGGTCAATGGACACAGCCAGTTCCAGCATAGCCTGCTGAAACCCCTCCAGCTCTTCAACTGTAACCCCGCGCATCTGAATACCCATCAGAAAAGCAGCAATTTGCGACTGATTGCTTTCGCCGCGACCGATTCTCAATAGTGCTTCTTTGGCTTCTTCGCTTGAAAGTGTATGGTTTTGAAGCAAAACCTGTAAATATTGTTTCATGCTTAGGCAAATTAATTTTTTAACCAGTTTTCAACCATTTTCACTCCGTGTTGTGTCAGGTATGCCTCCGGATGGAACTGCACCCCTCTCACATCATACTTTGTATGGGCTTCGGCCATTACAAATCCTTTTTCATCAATAGCAGTTACTTTCAGTTCTGCAGGCATGGTTTCGGGTACCACTGTCCAGGAGTGATAACGGCAAACTTCTATTTTTTCAGGCACACCCCTAAAGAGCAGTTCATCTTTGTCGGTTATCAGGCACGGAGTAGTTACTCCGTGCAATACATCGCCCATGTTATGTAGCTTGGCGCCAAAGGCCTCACCAATTGCCTGATGCCCCAGGCAAACCCCGAAAATGCTTTTTGATGGCGCATATTCTTTAATGAGGTCAATCATGATTCCGGCTTCTTCTGGTATACCGGGGCCTGGCGAAAGCAGAATCTTGTCATATTGAGCTACTTCTTCCAGAGCTATTTTGTCGTTTCTGAAAACGTCTACATTTCCGCCTAAATCTTTCAGGATATAGACCAGATTGTACACAAACGAATCGTAATTATCAAGAACCAGAATTTTCATTATATACTATTTTTAATGAGTGATTTAGTGATTGTGCGATTGAGTGAATGATTTTTTAATTCACTTTCAACAAATCTATTCTTTCTCCAATTTTCAAAAAATCATATTTCCCCTGCCATTTCAATGGCTTTTCTTAAAGCGGCCAGTTTCAGGTGAATTTCTTTCATTTCCAGTTCTACGTCTGACTTAGCCACTACACCCATACCTGCCTGATAGAAAAGCGTATTGTTTTTGCTGAGGAAAGTCCGGATGGCTATGGCATGGTTAAAATTCCCTTTGAAATCCATGAAGCCAATGGCTCCTCCATAAATGCTGCGGTTGGTAGGCTCAAAACGGTTGATGATGGTCATGGCGTTGTGTTTAGGCGCACCAGACAAGGTTCCGGCCGGGAAAGTATCGGCTACCAACTGCAGCGGGTTGGTGCCTGTGTGCATTTTTCCGGTTACTTTAGATACCAGGTGTATTAAATGGCTGTAGAACTGCACTTCTTTAAAAATATCTACTTTTACAGAATCTGAACTGCGCGATAAATCATTGCGGGCCAAATCAACCAGCATCACGTGTTCGGCTGATTCTTTGGGGTCAGCGTGCAATTGGCGCGCCAGTTCGGCATCGCTTTCATCATCACCTGTTCTTCTGAAAGTACCCGCAATCGGGTGTATTTCGGCTTGTCCGTCCTTAATAAATATCTGTTTCTCCGGTGAGCTGCCGAAAATATGATAATCTCCACCATCAAAATAGAACAGGTAAGGAGAAGGATTAATGGAACGAAGCGCCCTGTAAACGTTGAAATCATCGCCCTCAAATTTTCTCGAAAAACGTCTGGAAGGCACAATCTGGAAAACATCACCACGCAGACAGTGACCAATACATTTTTTGATGATTTCACGCATGTCATCATCGTTAATATTGGTTTCTTCATCTGTATCCGCCTTGAATTTTGAAGTAGTTACTTTAGGATTCTTTACAAAAAACTCAAGCGTTTCAAGCCCGTCTGACAGCGGCTTGGGTTCCTGGCCGTCTGGTGTATAGGTATGCTCAAATATATAGAGCTCGTCTTTGAAATGGTTAATGGCAATTACATAGCGGTAAACCCGGTATAGAATCTGCGGAATGGCGTTTTCAGCACTCTTAGCCTGTATTTCTATGTCTTCAAAGTATTCAACCGAGTCGTAGGTAATGTGGCCGAATAAACCGTTGGTGATAAATGAGAAATCGGTTTTGGGCATTTCGAACTGAGCCGCAAAGGCTTGCAATACGCCAACGGCTTCTTTTCTGTTATGAAGTGGAAACTGAGCTGTGGTGCCGTCAGGAAATGCCTGTGTTACTATATCGTTATCCAGTTGGAAACTCGCCACCTCGTCGCAGGCTATGTAGCTGAAACTGTTGTGCATTGCGTGGTAGTCGGCACTTTCAAGAATAACCGAATGCGGAAAGTGATTACGAATTCTTTGGAAAATCCCAACCGGGGTCAACATATCGGCCAGTAGGCGTTTGTATCGGGTAGTAATACCAAACTTTTGCATGAGTGTCAGAGGTTTGTGCTAATTTTTTTATTAATCAATGTCAGTGCTTCAATAAATTCGGCTCGTCTTCCTGGTGAAATAATAACCGTGTCATATTTACCGAAAGTAATCTCAATCCGGTGTTTGACTGATAAAGCCGGAGAGCTAATCGGGCTATTGGTTTTTTCAATTTTCAGGATATTCTCTATGTCAATTTCCTGCTTAAAAAGAAATCCGCAGATAATAGTCAGCTTACGGTTTTCTATTACATAACAGGTACTAGCCAAAAGGTTAACAATGAATACTGTTACGCATACCATGATCATCAGCATCGGCCAGGCTTTATCAATTATAGCCGTGGTTATCAGTGCTGAGAACAAACAGAGTATCGGCACAAAAAGCCAGTAACTTATTTCTGAATTAAATTTCTGCTGCATGTTTCTGAACAATTTCGGTGCAATAATGACATAAAAAAGGCGGCTTACAGGATGAACTGTAAGCCGCCGGGTATTATATCGTTGAGTCAATACATAGCTACGCTGTTCATCCTTTGTCGGAAGAACGCCACCACCAGATGTTAGCTATGATATTGCGTTGAGTCATTGTACGTGTTTAAATTCTGGGTACAAAAGTATTGAGTATTTTTTAAAAACAAAGTGTTTTCAAAAAAAAATATGAGAACACTTAACGCGGCCCTGTATCCTTAGAAAACAGCCTTCATGTACTTCACTTATACGTATCAATAACCCCCCCATTCTGAAACGACACCTCTTTTACCAGACTGGCTGCATTGAAATACAACAGCATTGAGCGCGAGTTGGTCGGGTTCTGGATTTGTTCGCATTGTGGGCCTTTTTCTAAAAAATACACAAATACTTTCTCGTTCCGGCGGCTCAGAATCTGGTAATCATACCGCCCAAAATTATCAACAATCTGGTTTTCTGTCAGTCCCAGAATTTTTGGCCGCAGGTCTTTCAGAGGCTCAATCAGTTTTACTCTTTTGTCTTCACAACCCCCGCGGTCGGTTTTGAAACTCTGTAAATCAAAATCTCCCAAATCTGCCTTTTTATTTTTGCAGGCACCCAGTGCCAAAAGAGCAATAATTAATAGTTTACGCATCATAAATTAAATTTTTACATCTACCATCTGTTTACTTAATCTGCTTTTCTCGGCCATAAAGCCCATCACGTGGCTTTCTATAGATGCCTCTATGGTTGAGGTCAGCAACTCAGGTTTTTTCTGGGCCACTGCCTGCACAAAGTTCCGGGCCAGGCCATAGTCTCCACCGGCATGGCCAGATGCCTGGCTTTTATATTCGGGCAATTCGCTTGCCCGCCATTTTGTGTTTTGTTTAGTTCTGAAATCATAAGTCTGAATCTCGTCCATATCGCCCCATACTTCTCCATGCGAGAACATTAATCGGGTTTTCCTGGCCTCAAAAGAAGTAAAAGCCTCCATGGCAAAACTAACGGTGGTGCCGCCTTCAAACTCCATGGTGGTGGTATAGTGGTCGGGTTGGTCGTTGTTCATTCTATATACACAACGGCCATAAGGAGACGTCTTCAGTTTTTCCATTATCTCATCACCCTGTTTGGTCAAATCATCGGTTACATCCAGCACCCTGATACGCAGGCGTTGCTTATGATAAATATTAATAGCCGAGAAAGGGCATTCTTTTTCTACCTTGCAGCCATCTGTGCAGCGTTCGGTGCTACCTTCTGGTGCGTTTTCTTTTCTGAACCAGGTTAAAGAACCATGCGCCGCAACACTTTTGCAAGGTTTGCCGATTACCCATCTTAAAATATCGAGGTCGTGGCATGACTTGGCCAGAATAATCGGGTTAGTGTCTTTAGCGACGTGCCAGTTACCCCGTACATAAGAGTGCGCCATGTGCTGGTATTCAATACCCTCCAGATGGTTCACGCTAATCAGCTTACCAAACTGCCCGCTTTGTGTTATTTCTTTCAGTTTTCTGAAATACGGCGTATATCGCAATACATGGCAAACGGCTATTGTTCTTTTGGTTTTTTTGGCCATTGCCAATATGTCAAGGCACTCCTGATATGAAGGAGAAATAGGCTTTTCCAGCAGTACATCGTAGCCCATTTCCAGTGCTTTCATGGCCGGGCCATAATGGAGGTCGTCGGGGGTAGAAATAATAATGGCATCGGCAAATTTTGGCACCTTGAAAACGTCTTCCCAGGTATTAAAACGGTGTTTGTCTTCTATATTATGGGCTTTGGCAAATTTGTCGTTTCTGAAAGGTATCGGCTCTGCCACGCCAACCATATCCAGTTCGTTCGGGAAAGCCAGCGCAAACCGGCCATAAACATTACCACGGTTGCCGGCGCCCAGTACAATAGCTGTAACGGGTTTGTCGAGCGTTATATACCTGTCGTCATCAGGAATAAAGATGGGTTCGTCCTCAATTGTTCCGGCAAATGATTCAGCATTTAAAAATGATAAACCGCCGGCAGTAAGGCCAAAGGTTTTAAGAATGTCTCGTCGCGAAAAACTGTCCATAATCAGGTTAGTGTCGTTAGGTTGGTATCTGGATTTGCAAATATAAACCTCCGTCATCAATTAAACTAAGGCTATTGGCAGTAGTTATTTTTGCCATTCCCAAACTTTTAGTTTAGTTACTTTTGCCTTGCCGCCATTACTGAATAACTGCCACTCTAAGCTTTGTGTCTCCGGAAAAACCAGGCTTGTTACAGCCGCCTCGCCATCATTACCAAATACCTCTACCGACATTTTATCTACAAATATCTGAAGTTTCGCCATTCCTCTTTCGGTTTTCATAGGGCTGGCATCCAGAGAAGCAAAGTTCGGGCTAATGATTTTACCCGAATTAATGCGGTTAATATAAAGTTGTTCGCTGTCTGCCTGATACCCCACCACTGTTTCCTGGCCGGAGCCCTGTTTTTTCAGCACTTTTACACCAACTTCACGGGCGCCATTCAGTTCAAACTCTACCTCAATCATGTAAGAATCTGTCATGTTTTTTCTTATCTGGCTTTTGTCACCGTCTACAATTAAGTCTTCCATTTGTACGGTGCCTTTCCAGTTTTTAGCTTTTAACACCTCCTCTGTCGGTTTTTGCAATAACCTTAAACCATCTTTGGTTCTTTTCAGCGCTATTTCTCTGGGCAAACTCATTTGCCCTTTCCACGGAAAAGTAGGCAGGGCATCGGTATATTGCCAACTGGCCATCCAGCCCAGCATGCTTTTTTTAGGCGCATGAGTAAACGGAATAGCCGCATAAAAGTCTTTTCCGTACTCAACATACAGCTTTGTATCTGCCGGGTTATCATTAGTAAATTTTTTGCCGTCAAAATCCCCCACAAAATACTGCATTCCCACAAAATCCTCATGCGGGCTGCTTGACGATAGCATTAGAACCCATCGCGATGCTTTTTCTCCTTCAATGGGCAGTTCAATTAATGAGGGGCACTCCCATATTTTTCTAACATCCCCCTGTCCGCCAAATTCGCTCAGAAAAGTCCAGTCGGTCAGGTTTTTTGAACCATAAATATGAGCCTTGAACTCTGTAGGTAATACAACTACCAGTATCCATTGTTTGGTTGGCTCGTGCCAGAACATATTCGGGTCGCGGAAATCCTTCATTACCTTTCCGTTCGGTAGCGGTACGGGTATAATGGGGTTTTTCTGATATTTGGTCCAGGTTCTGCCTTTGTCGGTAGAGTAGGCCAGGTGTTGGTTCTCTTTTTTGCCGTGATAGTCGGCAGTATAGATAGCTACCATGCTATTGGCGCCAAAACCACTGGTGTTGTTTGGGTCTACTACGGCTCCGCCCGAAAAAATCCAGACCGAATCTTCCGGTATGGCCACAGGCAGGTGCTGCCAGTGCATCAGGTCTTTGCTTACGGCGTGCCCCCAGCTCATGTGCCCCCATTTGTTTTCAAAAGGGTTGTGCTGATAAAATATATGCCATTCGCCGTCATGATATACCAGTCCATTAGGGTCGTTGGTCCAGTTTCTGGCCGGAGAAAAATGAAAAGCAGGGCGCCATTGTTCAGTAGATTCCTGTTGGCTAAAAGACAGATAAGATACTGACAGGCACAGGATTAACAGTAGGTTTTTCATATATAACAGGTTAAAATAAACTACCTGCAAACATAAGAGAAAATATGAATCCTGCCGGGTTTATTTCATTTTTTTATATCAATTGCCAAACCCGTGTTACTTTTAACCTTTAAAATGTTAAAAAACTGTAAATTTATGGCTTTACATATATTTAACAGGGGGTTTGTATTCGTTTTAGGCGTGTTTGTTTTCCCGGCTTTACTTTGTACCTTTGTTGCGTTATGCAAGAGTTTTTCACAGATTCAGTTCAGAAATTACAGGACTTTAACCTTTTATTGGCTTCGCCCAAAAGAATCGTTATTACTACTCACCAGAACCCCGATGCCGATGCACTCGGGTCATCGTTGGGCTTGGCTTCCTATTTAAAGAAAAAAAATCATTCAGTAAATGTAATTACCCCTACCGATTACCCCGAGTTTTTACAATGGATGCCGGGCGAGAAAGGAGTTATTAACTTTGAGAGTGAAAAACAGGAAACCGCCAAGGCATTAATTGCTGCTGCAGAGGTTATTTTCTGTCTTGATTTTTCGGCTTTGGGGCGTATCAAGGCTATGGAAGAGTATGTGAGAAGCGCCTCTGCCAAAAAGGTTTTGATAGACCACCATCAACAGCCTGAAAACTTTGCCGATTTTATATTCTGGAACGAAAAAGCCGCAGCTACCTGCCAGTTAATCTATCTGCTGATTGAGTTGCTGGGCGATAAAGCCCTGATTGATATTCCTGCTGCTGAATGCTTATATGCCGGGCTGGTAACAGATACGGGGTCTTTCAGGTTTGACAGTACCACAAAAGATTTGCACAGGGTAGCCGGAGAACTAATCGAAATTGGTGTACGTACCAATGATATCCACCGGAAGATATTTGATAATAACTCATTAGAACGGATTCAGTTTCTTGGCTTTGCGCTGAGCGAAAAGCTGGTGCATCTGCCAGAATACCGGGTTTCATATATGAGTATTTCTAAAGAAGAACTTGCCAGATTTGGTTCAAAAAATGGCGACACCGAGGGTATTGTTAATTACGGACTATCTATAAAAGACGTACAGATGACAGCCATGTTTGTAGAGCGCGACGACATGATTCGTATTTCGTTCCGGTCGGTGAAAGATTTCTCGGTGAGCGAGTTTGCCAGGAATTATTTCAGCGGTGGCGGGCATAAAAATGCAGCTGGTGGCCGTTCTCATGAAAGCCTTTCAAAAACGCTTGAAAAATTTCTGCTTTTGTTGCCCATACATAAAACCCAGCTGCTTAACAATAGCTAGCCAAATACAATTGTAATATCTTACTAATAAATAAATTTCATGACAAAATTTTTGAAAACTTCTTCTGGCCTGGTTTTAGCGGCAAGTTTGCTTTTTTCTTGTGACCAGTTTAAAGTAACTCAGGATGCCGACGGCTCTAAATACCAGATACACGAACTAGGCAACGGTAAAAAAGCCAAAGAGGGCGATATCGTTACTTTTGACCTGATAGTAAAAGCGCCAAACGATACAGTGTTTACCAATACTTATAAACGTGGCGAGCCTATAATGATGCGTTTGCAGAAAGGCGCCTTTAAGGGATCGTTCGAAAACAGTCTTTTTCATATTTCTGAGGGAGACAGTGCAACCATTTTCGTCAGTTCAGACTCCTTGTTTATAAGAGCGCAACAACCTATGCCTGCCGGTGTAGCAAAAGGTTCGGATATGCAGTTTCTGGTGAAGGTGAAAAAGGTACAAACCATGGAAGATTTTGAGAAAGCGCAACAGGCCAAAAAGAATGATGAAGTGAAAATCATGGACGAATACGCTAAAAAGAATTTTCCTAATGCCACCAAAACACAATATGGTATGTACAGGGTCGTTGTGAAAGAGGGCACTGGTGCAACCATTACGGCAGGTAAATCCGTCAAGGTAGAATACACAGGTAAACTTATTACCGGTAAAGTGTTCGATTCTTCTGTGGGTAAGGATCCTCTTGAACTGACTGTAGGCCAGGGAATGGTAATACCAGGCTGGGAACAAGCACTGATGATGATGAAAAAAGGCGAAAAAAGCATTTTCTTTATCCCATCTAATCTGGCTTATGGCGAGCAGGGTGCAGGGGGTGTTATTCCTCCGTACAGTCCGTTAATTTTTGAAATGGAAATTATCGATGTGAAATAAATAAATTAAATGTAATGAGAAAGATAGTACTCGGATTACTTGTTGGTTGTACCGCTCTTGTGAGCTCTTGTTCAGACTTTTTGAAGAACGATTTGGAAGAAACCGTCAAGAAGAATGAACAGGAAATGTTGACGTATATCAATTCCAAAAATCTGAACATGAAAAAGGCAGATAATGGAATGTATTATCAGATTACCAAGACTAATGCTTCTGGTGATTCTATTAAGGTAGGCGATGAAGTTGTACTTCATTACGTAATGTCTTTGTTAGATGGTACCAAGATTGACAGTTCTTTACGCTCAACAAATAAACCCGCTACTGTCATTTTTGGGGGTACAATCGGATTGCAGGGAATTTCGGATGCTATCAGCAAACTTAAATCAGGAGAAAGAGGTACTTTCCTGATACCTTCTTATCTTGCTTATGGTTCACAGAATTATAATAATGTACCTGGCAAATCTGTTCTTGTGGTAGATCTGGAGATTGTAAAAAATCGTTCTGAAGACAAACAGATTGAAGACTACATAGCAACCGGTATGGGAAATGTTACGGTAGTTTCAAGAGAGAAAACAGAATCAGGCCTGCGTGTATTAAAGTTGTCTCAGACAACGGGTACACAGTTAGCTTCAGGCCAGACAGCCGGTGTTGTTTATAATGGCTATCTGGCAAGCAGTATAAAAGAATTTGACAAAGGCCAGATAGATGTGTATTTAGGAAGTAATAGTGTGGTTAAAGGCTTTGAAGAAGGTTTGCTAAAATTAAAGGTTGGTGAAAAAGCCGTGTTGGTTTTCCCATCTGCACTAGGATACGGAACCCAGGGTGTTCCGGACAATACCAACGGTGGTTACAAAATACCACCATACTCACCGCTGATTTTTGTGGTTGAAATAAAAAGCACAAGATAATATTCTTATTGAATACCTTGCTTTACCAAAGGCCTCTGAACTTTTCAGGGGCCTTTAAGTTTTATATCAGTAATACGGTTTGTTATTCTATGGCTAAATTACATAAGGAGCTCGAAAAAGCTATTTTAGACTTGCCCGCCAAAGAAAAAGATAAGATGCTTTTAAGGCTCATTGGCAAAAACAATTTACTGGCTCAGCAATTACAGTATCAATTACTGGAAAACGAATCGTTTCTGGACGACCGGCGCGAGGAAATAAAAAAGGCTATTCAGCTGGTCTCAATAATGAGTCATAGTATTGCAAGCTGGATGCTGAAAGACATAAGAGAGCTCAACAGTAAGATTACAACCCATGTAAAGGTTACCAAAGATAAATATGGCGAAATAGAACTTACGCTTTATCTCCTGAATACCTTTTTTGAGAATCAGTTTAAAATGCTTGAGAAATACAGTACCAAAACAGATACCCTGGCGCTGTACATAGCCAGGCGTACTGATTTTATATTAAAAAAAATGCCCAAACTTCACGAAGATTACTACGTAGAGTTTGAGCAGGAAATAAATAAACTTTTACAAAGGGTGCATACTTATGCTCCGGCCTACTACGCCAGGCAAATGGGCTTACCTCAAAAGTGGGAATACTAATAATTGTACGCCCACCTGTATTACCTGGTATCAGTCAAACCTTCTGATGGTGTCTGAGATAATTTCTATGCAATCCCATAATTGAGATTCAGTCATTACCAAGGGCGGTGCAAGTCTTATCTTATTACCATGCGTAGGTTTCGCTAGCAATCCGTTGTTTTTCAGTTCAAGACAAATGTCCCAGGCAAGGTCAGACTCCTCAGTGGTGTCTATCAGAATGGCATTCAGCAAACCCTTTCCTCGTACTTCAGTTACAATACCGGTTTCTTCAACCAGCTTTTGCATTTCATGGCGGAAAATCCGTCCCAGGTAATCGGCATTACCTGCCAGGTTTTCTTCTTTCACAACCTTTAACGCTTCCATGGCCACGGCGCATGCCAAAGGATTCCCTCCATAGGTAGAGCCATGTTCTCCGGGTTTCAATGTCAGCATAATTTCATCATCAGCCAATACAGCCGAAACCGGCAGCACACCACCAGAGAGCGCTTTACCCAGAATTACCATATCAGGCCTGATATGATAATGGTCTGTCGCCAGCATTTTGCCTGTGCGTGCAATACCAGTCTGAATTTCGTCGGCAATAAAGAGTACCCTGCTTGCTTTGCAAAGCCTGAAGGCCTCCGGCAGATATGGGTCATCCGGCACTACTACGCCAGCCTCACCCTGCATGGGTTCTACAATAAACCCGGCTATGTAGGGATCGTTTATCAGCGCTTCCTCTAATGCATCAATATTGTTATAAGGCACTATTTCAATGCCGCTCATATAAGGGCCGAAATCTTTACGTGCTGTCGGGTCGGTAGATGCTGAAATTACTGATAACGTTCTTCCATGAAAATTGCCACCCGCAAATATTATTTTAGCTTTGTTTTCTGGAATACCCTTTACCTGATACCCCCATTTTCTGCACAACTTCATGGCTGTTTCAACAGCTTCTACGCCGGTATTCATAGGTAGTACGCGGTCATAACCAAAATAATTGGTTATGTATTCTTCAAAACGACCCAATATTGAGTTATAAAATGCGCGCGACGTAAGCGTCAGTTTCTGCGATTGCTCAATTAATGCATTTATGATGCGTGGATGACAATGCCCCTGGTTAACAGCCGAATAGGCCGACAGGAAATCATAGTAACGTTTTCCTTCTACGTCCCACAAGTAGACTCCTTCGCCTTTTTCCAGCACTACCGGTAGGGGATGGTAATTATGTGCGCCATAACGCTCTTCCAGTTCAATCAGTTGGTCGCTTAAGAAAGTATCTGTCATCATAGTAATATATATTTAAGACCTTTTTATGGATTCTCGCATAAAAATGTTAAAATGACTTTGTTTTATCAATATATAAGTTATATTTACTAATTATATATAATATAAAAGTAAAAAATATTAAATAAGGCAAATATTGAGTAAATATGACTTGTTAATTATATGAACTTTTTAGATGATTTTGATAAGCAGATTCTTATTCATCTTGAAAAAGATGGCAGGAAACCCTATTCTGAAATAGCCAAAAATTTGAATATTTCTAACACAATGGTGCATCAGCGCGTTGCCCGTATGAAAAAGGCAGGCATTCTGAAAGGCGCCGGAATTATTTTAGACGAGCGCAAGTTAGGTTATGAGTGGAGCGCCTTTACAGGCATTATTCTGAAAGAAGACTCAGACTCTAAACAAATTATTGAAGAGTTACGGAAGATACCTGAAGTTACTGAGTGTTATTATATTACCGGGCAGTACACCTTATATATTCGTATTGTGGCTAAGTCTAGCGAGCACATGCGCCTTGTTTTATATGATAAAATAGATAATATTGACGGTGTATTAAAAACCGAATCGATGATTGACTTCGGAGCTGCCTTTAAAAGGAATGCCAGCGTAGAGTTGTAGTAGCCTGATAACTGGCTTTGCCAAATAAAATTTGCTTAGTCTATAATATCTGTGGGTTGTACAATATAAAAACAAGTATTAATTTTGCAGAAACCAAATAAATTATGCCTCGCATCTATCTCGATAATGCAGCAACCACCCGTCTTGATGACGACGTTCTGCAAGTCATGCTTCCGTTAATGACCGAAAACTTCGGGAATCCTTCATCTATACATGCACATGGCAGGCAGGTGCGCTCGGCCATTGAAAAAGCACGTAAAACTATTGCCTCGTTGTTAAACGCTTCGCCATCTGAGATATTCTTTACCTCTGGCGGCACAGAAGCAGACAATACAGCCATTACCTGCAGCATAGATACGTATCAGCTAAAGCACGCAATTACATCAAGAACTGAGCATCATGCTGTTTTACATACATTAGAGTATCTGGCCAAGCAAGGTGTTATAGAGCTTAGCTTTGTAAGACTAGACGACAAGGGCAGGGTTGATTTGGCGCATCTGCAAGAATTGTTACAAACCAAACCCCGGTCGCTGGTTTCGTTAATGCACGGTAATAATGAAATCGGTAACCTGATAGATTTGAAAAAAGTGGGCGAAATCTGTAAACAATATGAAGCGGTCTTTCATTCAGATACTGTTCAGACCATGGGCCATTATAAGCATGACCTGCAAGACCTTCCAGTAGATTTTATTGTAGGCGCAGCACATAAGTTTCATGGTCCTAAAGGGGTAGGCTTTTTGTATATCAATGCCAATAATAAGATACACCCGTTTATTCATGGGGGTTCTCAGGAACGTAACATGAGAGGAGGAACCGAAAACGTTTATGGCATTGTTGGCATGGCTAAAGCATTAGAGATTGCATACCGTGACATGGAAGAACACCAGACCTATCTGAAAGGCCTTAAAGCCCGTATGATTGATAAATTAAAAGCAAATATACCAGGCGTTACATTTAATGGAAATTCTGCCGATGTTGAAAACAGCCTTTATACGGTTCTGAATGTGAGTTTCCCGCCGAGTGAGGATAACGATATGCTTTTATTTAATCTGGACATCGCCCAGATTTCATGTTCAGGCGGGAGTGCCTGTTCAAGCGGTACAGACGTAGGCTCTCATGTGCTGGGGGCATTAAATGTACACCCCGATAGAGGGAACGTACGGTTTTCGTTTGGTAAATATAATACCCCTGAAGAAATAGATAAAGTAGTAGAAGTACTAACAGATATATATGCCAAGCAAATATTGGCTTAAAAAACGAAAAGGGCTTTAGAGCCCTTTTTTGTTACAAAGTATTGTAGTATTCAATCAATGCAGATACAGAAGCATCTTCTTTGAAGTTCGTCTTGTTATCTTTAATAAATTTTTCCAGCTCTTCAGATTTGTGGGTTAATTTTTAAATTACTTAATGGGTAATTGGTTTTTTTATATAAAGTGCCTCCTCCTGATTTTTTCTAAATCACCCAAAAAAAAACAAAAAAGGCAGCCGAATGACTGCCTCTTTGCGATATATGTGTTTCGGTAATTATGCTTATTTTTTGTCCCACCATACACGGGTATCTTGGGTATCAGCACCCTGGCTGGCAATGGCTTTGTCGTAATTAACCTTGTTAAGTGTCTGTTCTGTTACAGGGTACGCCATTCTGTGAGGTATCTGTTTACTTGGGTTCAGAGCATTTGCCGGTGGTGTCAGTGCCGGGTATCCTGTACGGCGCCATTCTGCCCAGGCCTCATTGCCCTGATAGAACAAGGCAACCCATTTTTGCGTAGCTATCTGTTGCAAAGCTTTGCTGTCATCATAGGCTACATCTGGTTGTTGCAAGAAATCACTAACAGCCGTAGCTGTAGCAGCAGCGCCTAACCATTGTTCCATTGAAGCCTTGATGGCACTTTCATAATATGTTTTAGCATCACCAGATATCCATCCTAATTTGGCAGCTTCTGCCTGAGAGAACAATACCTGGGCATAAGTTACTATGTTTGCAGTTGAATTTTGCTGACGAATGGCGCTGGCAGCCAGCGATACATCCTGTGCTTTCCAGGTAGGAGGAAACACACCATAAGGCACACCAACGTATTTTTGCTCAATGTTGGGGTCTGCCATAGCAGTTATACGCGGGTCTTTGGTTTTTACCAGATAATTGATAAAAGTATTGCTCACAGCAAAATCTTTACGGTTTGTTGTGATATAGTTATTATACAATGGGTGCTCATTGTTTGCCTCTGAAAGATACCCGTACTTCACGTTGTCAGCATTTGATGCCAGTGGGCCATCTGCCATGGCTGCGGCAAATTCGGCCTTACCTTTAGTTGGGTCAACTTTCGAAAGACGCAATGCCATAATCATACGCAAGGTATTGGCAAATTTCTTCCAACGAGTAGCGTTTCCACTCAGGATAATATCACCTTTTACGGTTGCTCCACCATCAAACTGTGCCTGTGCTTGTTTCAGTTCATTAAACAAATCATTGTAGATTGATTGCTGCGTATCATAAGCAGGGCTGAAGTTTGCTTTACCCTTTAATGCCTGTGAGTAAGGAATATCTCCCCAACGGTCGGTCATCCACATGTAAGTGTAGGCTTTTGCAATACGAGCGATAGCAATCTGGTTATTATTTGAGCCGTTGGCAGCTGCCGTAGTTTTGGTATCTGCGTTGGTGTTCAAATCAATAATGGTCTGATACGCAATTAGTGGGCCGGTATAATAACCACTGAAGTTAAAATTAATGGTTTTATAACGAGAATCCTCAATGTAAGTAACATCACCAAAATGTTGGGTATACAATGACGGAACCATTTCGGTAGTCATGGTACCAAAATTGCGTAATGCCGAAGTAAAAAAACCGGCAGTATTAGGAGTTGAAGGGTTATTCGGGCTGACATTCATATCGCCAAAATCACCCGGATCGCAGGAAGTAGTGGCAATTGACAATGCAACTGCAACAGCTAATGATTTATATGCAAATGTTTTTTTCATGTGTCAATATTTTTTAAACAGTATGAAATATGACTTTTATACTGATTTTCTGAGATTAGAATCCTAAATTAAGGTTGATACCGTATGAACGTACCGGAGGCAACTGTCCACCTTCTGTCCAGTAAAGTTCAGCTTCCGAGATATCAATACCACCACCAGCGGCGCTGTAAATCAACACAGGGTTACGAACAATCAATGAAACTCTGGCTGATTTAAATGCTTTACCATTCAAAAATCCTTTAGGAATGTTGTATCCCAACGAAACCTCTCTTAGTTTTACGTAAGTCTGGTCATAAATCCATGCTTCGTTAAATCCAAACATTTTGTCTTCATAAAACTCCTGCGTTTCAACACGAACAGTATTAGGTTTGCCGTCAGCAGTAACGCCGGGCAACAAAATACCACCACCTGCTGAAACCGGGTCACGTTTTGGTTTACCCAATTCGTTCAGGCCGGCCGTTTCGGCAGCAAGACCAGCATAAGCGTTAAACATACGGGTTGTAGAGAAGAATTTTCCTCCCACAATGAAGTCGATATTAGCTCTTAGCGATAAATTTTTGTAGGTAAATACGTTCAACAAACCACCTTTGAACTTAGGCAGTACCGAACCAAGCAATTTGTTGTCCTGCACTAAGTAATGGCCATCGGCTCCTACCACTTTTTCGCCTTTGTCATTAGTTACATATCCTTTGCCTTGTAAAATACCCCATTGTTCACCTACACGGGCGTTTACAGTTAAGGTTCTCCAGGTTGGGCCACCTAACTGATAATTAGTAAGACCTTCCTGCAATTCAACAATTTTTGATGTACTGCGGTCTAAGTTAATATCCACATCCCAGGTAAATCCGCCGGTGGTTCTGATAGGAGTAGCCCCTATGTGTAATTCAAAACCTTTGGTTTCAATCATACCGGCATTGATAAGTGTTGAACCGTAACCACTGGCTGGTGGTACAGACAATGCAAGAATCTGATTTTTGTTCTGGTTTTTATAAGCTGTAAACTCAACGCTGATACGATTATTCAGGAATTTCAGGTCAATACCTCCCTCATAGGCTGATGAAAGGCCTGGTTTAAGGTCGGCATTTGGTAGTTGTGTTGGCAGATACAAAGTCGGGTTTGAGCCGAACGCATTACCAATTGAATAGGTCTGATAAATTCTGTACGGGTCAACGTCGGTACCTACCTGTGCATAGCTACCTCTGATTTTAGCAAATGACAAAATGCTGTTTTTCGGAATCAGCTCTGAAACTACAACACTGGCACCTACTGATGGATAGGTGTAAGAATTGTGCGCAACCGGTAGCGTTGACGACCAGTCGTTACGAATAGTTCCTTCTAAGAAGTATGTATTGTCATAACCGATACTTGCACTACCAAACAAACTGTTTACTTGTCTTTCAATTAAACTGTTGCCAACAGAAGGACGGTCTTTTGAAGCCGCTATGTTATAGAAGCCCGGAGACGTAAGGCCACCCGAGGTAGCTTGCGAAAGCACAGTTGTTCTTGAATATCTGATGTTGCCACCGGCAGTTCCAACCAATGATATTTTGCCTAGTGTTTTGTCAAGTGCCAACAAGGCTTCATGGTTGTTTTCATAGCCGGAAGTTGTATAGTTAGCATAGGCACCCAATCCACCTGCGTTCAGGGTTCCTGTTGCAATACGGCCTTCTCCGTAGTAATTTCTCCAGTCTCTGCGAGTAGTTACAGAAGCAGTAAGGAAATCGAAGATTTTATAACTCAACCCAAAGCTACCATAGATACGGTCGTTATTGTTCAGGTTAGTACTTTCATACATCTGCGTATAAGGGCTGTCCCAGTATTTTGGTTTTGGGTCAAGTGGGCCACCAATATTCCAGCTTCTGTAAGTTCCGTCAGGATTTTTGTAATTTCTGAGGTCTTCTATTTTCAACTGGCGTTGGAACCACTGGTTAAATGAACCCACAGTCTGGTTATAGCCAACCGCAGCTACCGGCACACCAGTAGGCAAGCCCATGCTTCCTGTTGTACCACCTGACGAACCGTAGTTATCTGCAGGTACGTTTTTGGCACGTGTGGCTGAGTAGGTAATATCAAGCGTTGCTGAAAATTTCTTTGTAATATTAAAAGTGTTCTTGGCGCTGATATAATCTCTCAACTGCTTGCTGTTAGGTATAATACCGTTGTTGTCAAGATGAGTATATGAAACGCGGCTTTGGAAATTATCGCCACCTTTAGCAAACGCAAGGTTTGTATTGTGGCTGAAAGGTTTCTCAAAGAAATCTCTTACGTTGTTTGGAGAAGCCTCAAATGGTGTCAGCTTGCCAAATTCAGGGCCAGGCTGCCAAGAAAACGCTGAGCGGTGAGGTGAGCCGTCAAGGCGTGGCCCCCAGCTTTCATCAGCCGAGTAGTCAAGGATTTTTTGTCCGTTGTAAGAAGCCCAGGCAGCAGGGTGAATAGCAGGGTTATAGTTAAATGTTTCCCAATCCTGAGAGTAACCACCACCGTATTCGTTCTGATATTTTGGTAGCAGACCCACGCGATCCATAGTAGTACTATGGTTGATAGTAAAGGTGGTCTCACCTGATTTGGCACGTTTGGTTGTAATTACAATTACCCCGCCAGATGCACGGTTACCATACAGAGCAGTAGCCGATGGCCCTTTCAATACAGTCAGGTTTTCAACATCGTCCATGTTTACATCGGCAATGCTACCTACCGGCGTACCATCTACCACATAAAGGGGGTCTCCGCCTGTAAGAGAGTTTACACCACGTATACGGATATTTGGTGAACCAAATTTGGCGCCCGACTGACCCAATACCTGCACACCGGCAATTTTACCGGCAAGGGCATTACCCACGTTGGCATCACGAGAAACCGTTAGTTTGTCTGAACTAATGCTTTGAGCCGTGTAGGTAAGTGATTTTTTTTCACGAGAGATACCCAATGCAGTTACCACAACTTCATTCAATTGTGCGGCGTCGCTCTTTAAGGTAACATTGATAACAGACATATTGCCAACTGCAACTGTTTGTGATTCAAAGCCTATAAAACTAAATAGGAGAGAGGAGCCTTTTGTTGCAGCAATTGAATAATTACCGTCGGCATTGGTTTGTGTACCTTTTGTTGTTCCTTTCAGAATAACGCTTACTCCGGGTAGTGCGGAGCCGTCATCAGCGGTAACCTTTCCGGTTACGGTCACATCTTGGGCAAATGTAAAACTCGCCCAAGCCAGCATAAAGCAGGCCAGTAGAAGTTTCTTCATACAGTTCGTTAGTTTGTTTAGCTAATTAATTATACAATACGTTTGTACTTTGGTACTAAGGTATAGTGTTTTTTTGAAATTTGAGATACTTTTTAAAAAAATTTAAATATCTTTTTAGATGAATTAATTTCTTGTAACGATTTTTCTGATTTATTTTTCGACGAAGGGCAACCTGAAGTTTAGCAGACAAACAGATATATTTTGCTATGCTAAACCGGTTTTCTTAATAATTTGTATTTGTTGAGGTATAAAAAAAAGACAACAGGTACGCCTGTTGTCTTTTTTTTATCGGTACCAGGTTGTTAGTCTACATCCCAGAAAATTCTGGTCGTGAATACATCTATCGTACCTTGTGCTTTTACATTTTCACCGTTAGAACCCAATTCAGTGCCCGGATAGAAGAAACGAAGCGGACGTTTGGTTTCACCAGGTAATTGGATAGTTTGAGGCGTAACCGGAAGATTAGTTCTTCTGTATTCAGCCCACGCTTCAAGACCGTTAAAGTTTACAAACGAAATCCATTTCTGAATAGCAATGGCTGCTAGTTTATCTGATGAAGCATCCCAGTCATAGTTTACAATGCCACTTCCTTTGTAAGCTTCGGCACCTGAAGTGCTAGCCCCCAAAACACGGAAAGATTGTTTGATACCTTCTTCAAAATACTCTTTAGCGGTTTTTGGAAGCGTAACATCGGCATATCGCTGTTTTGCTTCTGCCAATAAAAACTGAACTTCAGAAGCAGTCATCAAAATATAAGGTCTGTTGTATTCACCTTTTACAATTAGGCTTGGTCCTAAAGATACAGTATTGGCAGGTAGGTAACCTGAACTAACACCAAATGGTGTGCCTGAATAGTTTGCCGCTAGTTCTTTCAAAATGCTTGTACCTGGTGCGCTGCCGTTTTCGCCACTGTTAGCATAAGCAATTCTCTTCATACGAAGGGTATCACCCGCTGCTTTAAGGCTGTTAATTAGGAATTGTGTTGGGCGAGGATAGTTATTCAATGCTCTTTTAGCACCATTTGCGTCATATCCCCAACGGTCATACACAGGGTTTAATTTTCCGGCAGTGGCAAGGAAGAACGATGAACCACCCAGGCCTACATCTTCACCGGTAATAAAGCCTGTACCTTCGCTGACAATTTTGTTGATTTCAGGTTTAATATAAGAATCTCTTCCCGAAATTTTTGTTTGGCGAATCAGTATACGCAATTTCAAAGAGTTAGCAAACTGAATCCATTTAGTATTGTTTCCTTTGAATACAATGTCAGAACCAGAAAATGCACTTGCAAAAGCATTGGCTTTCAGGTCTCCGATGGCTTCATCCAACAACTTAATCAGGTTTTCATATACTGTTTTCTGATCATCAAATTTCGGAGCCAAAGAAGCCGTTCCCTTCAATGCATCAGTATAAGGCACATTGCCATACATATCAACCAGTTGTTGAAACAACATAGCTTTCATTACTTTAGCTGGTCCTTTTAAGAAGGCTTGATTATTGGCATCAGCATTTTTAATTACATATTCGTAATCCTGAAGGTTATCATAATAGCCATCCCAATAGTTAAAATCTCCGTTGGTAAAGTTATAGGCAAACTGGGCGGTATTAATGATGTACCCGTTACCTTGTGTCCATTGTCCGGCCCAATAAAAGCCAATTTCGCTTGAACCTCCTGTGTTTGTATTGCCGGCAATGTTATTGGCTGAAACGTTCAGTGCATTGGTAAATACGTAGTTTGGCGAAGCAGTAGGTAGGGAGTTAGGGTTAGTGTTAATGTCGAAGTAAGACTCCTTACAGCTACTACCAACCAAAACAACCAGAGCTGATATAATAAATGATTTTAATTTCATGTTTAGTCAATGATAATGTTGATTAAAATGTAAGGTTAACGTTTACACCGTACTGGCGCACAGGAGGGGTTTGGCCAGTACTGTTAAGACCTAAGCCGTTTCCTGTACTTCTGCTATACTCAGGGTCTGTGTAGTAGTTCAATTTGTCTACTATAGTAAACAGGTTACGACCGTACAGAGCTATGCTCGCACCAGAGAATATTTTTGTTTTGGTAAGGAAACTTTGCGGAACGCTGTAAGAAAGGTTGATATCACGCAGTTTAATGAACCAGGCCGGAGCTACGAAGTTCTCTGCAATATTCCGGTATTGGTCAACCCAAAGAGCGTACTCAGGTTCACGTACCTTAACGGTAGTGTTAGGTACTACTTTACCTTTATCATCTAAGTAAGCAGAGTTCGGGAAAATCTGGTCAGTTCTGTTTTCTGTCCATTTACCAGAACCGGTAAAGGTCATCTGACGTCCTAGGTCGCTAAACATATAGTTGCCTCCACGATATTCGAAGTTAAACGTAAATGTAAAGTTGCCATAATTCAATCTTGAGCCAAGACCAACAATGTGACGCGGCAATGTGCCACCTCTTGGGGTAAGGGTTGTCTGACGCAACGGATACCCGGTAGTTGCACTAACCAAACGATAGCCAGACCCATCAGGGGCATATTGATACCCATCAGTTTTCAGCATCGGGAAGCGAGAACCTTTTATTACGTTTGTATTTGCATACGAGAAGCCATCAGCAAGTACGAACTCGTTTATACCAGGATACAATTCCAATACCTTGTTATCATTGTAAGAATACCTTACACTGGCATCCCATGAGAATTTTGTGCCTTTTGAGATAAGGTATTTAAACTCACCTTCATAACCGAAGTTTTTAGTTTCACCAACATTAATCAATAAGTTCGGGAAGCCGGTAGAGTTTGGTACTTTTACAGTAATTACCTGGCCAACAGATTTCTGGGTATAAGCTGAAACGTCAATATTAACGCGGTTGTTGAACAACTGGAATTCACCGCCGATCTCTCCTGAAGTTACCGATTCCGGCTTTAAGTTTACATCAGGCAAAGTATTGCCTACAGTTAAACCTACCGTATTACCAAATGGGAAGTTAGCGCCATTTGGATATGTCAGGTCAAGGCCATAAACGTCAATATTGTCATTTGCGTTTTTGTTGTAATTAACACGTAATTTGGCGTAGTTCAACACATTGCTTTTAAGCGATGGGAACGCATCGGTAGGGATAAATGATAGCGCAACGCCATAATAAGGGTACGACCAAAGGTTTTTAGGGCGACCCGGTTTATAGAATAGCGATGTCTGATCATACCGGAAAGTGCCGTTCAGAATCAGCCAGTTTTTGAAGTTGCTTGATAAGTCAGCATAGTAGCCTACGCGACGGTTCATGTAAGTGTTTTCGAAACCTGTTAACTCACCCTGACGGTTCGAAACGTTGTAAACACCAGGTACCACAATTGAGCTTGAACCAACCTGTACTTCTTTGATATACTTTTGATAAACACTATTACCTAAAATTAATTTATTAGCAAACGGGCCGAAGTCTTTTTCTAACGTCAACTGAAATTCATTATTGATTACGTTTTCAGTTTTGGTGTAATCTGTAACCCCACCTAATATGTCAGTAACGGCACGATAAACACCAGTACCGTCACCATCACGATAGAAAGGTTCAGCAATAAAAGCCTTGGTTTTGGCGTAGTCTGAATACAAGAACTTACCTGTAGTACTTTTCTGTGTACGTGAGTTATTCATAGCACCCAGGCGGTTGCTTAATGTTGCCCAAGGGGTAACTTTATAAGTTAAGCTAAGCGTTCCTGAAATGTTTGCATCTTTATAAACCCTACGTTGGTTATCTGCGTTAAAGTAAGGGTTGTTGTAGTAATCGTTAAAAAAGGCATTCGGATTAGCAAATTTGTTGTTTTGCCAGTCGCGATAATCCTGTAGTGGAAGGTTGGCAGGCTGGTTGATTACGTCGTTATAGAAGTCTGAGTTTGTTCTGTCATATTTTGCCTGTGTATAACTTGCATTGAAACCTACATTTAGTTTGTTGTAGTCTCTTGATGAGGCAACCCTAGCACCTGTTCTTTCACTTTTATCGCCAGGTACAATGCCCTGAATTTTCTGATTTTCTAACGACATATAGTAGGTGCCGTTTTCGTCACCACCGGTAAAACCAATCTGGTTGTTCATTGATACGCCAGTATCAAATGCTTTGTAACGCGCATTTTTTACAGCTGCGTATGGTAAAATGTTTGTGGTACCATCTGATGCCGAACGGCCTAACTGACGAAGCGAACCATCAAAAGGGTCACCGAATTGTTGGTTTTCATAAGAACGCCAGTTGCCTTTCATACGCACAAGGGGGTCGCTGCTGTAACCTGCCGAGCCATAAGAAGGGTAGTAGTGAGAACCAGAACCATATTTATCCTGAAACTCAGGTAAAAAGCTGATTTGCTCAAGGTTTGTACTATTAGAGTAATTTACTTTAAGTTTACCTTTTGTACCTTTTTTAGTGGTAATTACCAAAGCACCGTTGATACCGGCCGAACCATAAAGAGTTGCGGCCTGGCCACCTTTAAGAATCGAGATGTTTTCGATATCATTAGGGTTAATTAGCGCAAGCACAGTAGAGGTGGTCTGAATACCATCAAGAACAATAAGGGCTTCGTTGTTACCCGTCAATGAGCGGAAACCACGTAATACCACTTTCACCTGTGGGTCAACGCTATTGTTAACGTTGTAGACCGCCAAACCGGTTACTTTACCAGAAAGTGCCTGAGCTAACTGCGGAGAACGACCCACCGTTACGTCTTCTGTACTAACTTTTGAATAAGCGTAACCAACCTCTCTCAGGTTTTTACGAATACCCTGAGCTGTTACAACTACTTCGTTCAGCTGAGCCGCATCGGCTTTAAGTGTTACATCAATAGTAGATGAGTTACCAATTGCAATGGTTTGCGATTCAAAGCCAATAAAACTGAATAATAGAGAGGCGCCTTTCTTTGCAGAAATTTTGTAGATACCACTTGCATCTGTTTGAACACCTTGATTAGTGCCTTTTACTACGACACTCACTCCTGGTAGAACGGAGCCATCATCAGCCGTAACTTTTCCAGTTACATTGACATTTTGGGCATAAGCATAGCTACCCAATACCAGCATTATGCTGGCAAGTAGAAGTTTCCTCATACAGTTTGTTTAGTTTGTTTTTTTAGTTTAGTAAATGCAATACATGGGTTAGGCCACCTATTGAGGCGTTAAATTAGTAAGTTTTTTTGTTAAAATGTCAAGTGAAATTAAAAAAAAGTAAATTTTTAATTTTTTTTACAAATAAATGGACAATAGGCCAAATAGTGTTGTATTATTCCTGGAAAAGACAAAGGCTCCAGTTTTGGAGCCTTTGTTTAAAATTTTATCAATTGTAATTTTTGCCGAATATTATTTGGGCATTTGGTTTCTAACAATTTTTGAAAGAATACCCGGGAAGAACCTTTTCAGGTACACACCCATTACTTCTTTACGCCCGATGTACACCTCTTCTTTGCCTTTGGCAATGGCATTTACAATCTCGCTTGCACATGCTTCCGGCGATATTCCCGTTTCCTGATTTTTATCCATTTTACCATGTTTCCCACCATCACCTGCTATGGCATTGATTGATATATCTGTATGTATATAACCCGGGCAAATAATGGTTACATTTATTTTCTCTTTCCAGACCTCGGCACGCAAAGAATCAAAAAAACCATGCAGGGCGTGCTTGGTAGCGCAATAGCCTGAGCGCATAGGCGTACCCAACTTGCCAGATATACTGCTTGTAACAGCAATATGGCCCGATTTCTGTTCTACCATTACAGGCAAAACCGCTTTCGTTAGCGCTATCACACCAAAGAAATTGATATCCATAATTTTGCGGTACACCTCCATACTGCTTTCAGCTACTGAACTTCGTTGTGATATCCCGGCATTGTTGAACAACACATCAATCCTGCCGAAATGCCTGATAACAGCCTGTACTTTTTCCGGAAACTCATCCTGGCGCTCTACATCAATTGGTAAAACCAGCACATCGGCATAAGGCAGGCCTGTGTTTTGTTTAACCCTCAGAAGCTCATCCAGGCGCCTTGCCGATAGAACCAGTCTTGCGCCTTCTTTGGCAAATTCATAAGCGGTGGCTTCGCCGATGCCGGAAGAAGCCCCCGTAATCCAGACAACCTTGTTTGAAAATCTTTTCATTTTTGTTTAATTCTTTCAATTAACAAACTTCTGTTAGCACATTATTGTTTACTTCAATCGGGGTATGAATTATGATAATTCAGCATATTTTGGTAAAACCCCCGATAATTTCAGAACTTTGCAAAATAGTTGAAGAAAATATGGAAAAACAAGATATAAGAAAGCTTTCTGCCGACCAACTGAAAACCTGGCTTTCGGGCCATGGAGAGCAGGGGTTTCGGGCCAAGCAGGTTTTAGAATGGCTCTGGAAAAAATCGGCAAGAAGTTTTGATGAAATGACAAACCTTTCATTAAAAACCCGCGATTTACTGAAAGAGAATTTTGAAATAAGACCGGTATCGGTTTTAAGAAAACAGGTTTCGAACGATAAAACCATTAAGTCGGGCTTCAGATTGTTTGATGGTAATCTGGTGGAAGGGGTCTTGATTCCGGCGGATGACCGTATGACCGCCTGTGTGTCGTCGCAGGTTGGGTGTTCGCTCACCTGTAAGTTTTGTGCAACCGGTTATATGCCCCGCAAGCGTAACCTGGATGCCGCCGAGATTTATGACCAGGTAGTATTAATAAAACAACAGGCAGAAGAACACTATCAGGCTCCGCTTACCAATATAGTATATATGGGTATGGGTGAACCCTTGTTGAATTATGCCAGTATGATTGAATCGATAGACAGAATTACATCTCCTGATGGCTTGGGGTGGTCGCCGAAACGTATTACCGTCAGTACTGCAGGTATAGCCAAGATGATTCAGAAACTGGGTGATGATGGCGTGAAGTTTAATCTGGCTTTGTCGTTGCACGCCGCCAATGATGTAAAGCGTAACGAGATTATGCCCATTAACGAAACCAATTCGTTGAAAAACCTGGCTACTGCCTTGAATTATTTCTATAAAAAGACAGGTAACCGGATAACGTTCGAGTACATAGTTTTTAATGATTTCAACGATAGCCTGCAGGATGCTAAAGAATTGTGGGAGTTTACCAAGAAAGTACCTGCAAAAGTGAATATCATAGAATATAACCCCATTGCAGAAGCAGACTTTGTAAATACTACAGAAGACAAACTCGGTAAATTTGCAAGATTTCTGGAAGATAAAGGCGTAATAGTAAATGTACGCCGAAGCCGTGGGAAAGATATTGACGCCGCCTGTGGTCAACTGGCCATAAAAGAGCCCACAGTAGCAGCTTAAACTACCAGAGGTACCCAGAAAAGGTACCTCTGATTTTTTACAGGCATTTATCAATTTTTGCACACTCGCCCCTCTTAAAAACTTCCGTTTAAATTACCTGCACGATACTTTCTATTTACATGGCCTGCTATTATATTTGTTAAATGCGTGCAGGCTGTGGTTTTGCTGTTGCTTGAAACGCGCCCTTACTGCTTGCAATCTCTTAAATTACGGTTTTTAATTATTGTATTGAATTTATTATGGCTGGTAATGATTTGGCTAATGCAATGGCATTTGAGAACAGAAAGGCCTGGAGACAATGGCTTTCAGATAACCACGATAAGCACACGAGCATCTGGTTAAAGCTATACAAAAAGCAAAGCGGGGTGCCAAGTGTCATTTATGATGAAGCCGTACATGAAGCGCTGTGCTTCGGGTGGGTAGATAGTTCAATAAAAAGTGGTAATGATGATTTTTATTATCAGTTTTTTGCCAGGCGAAATCCTAAAAGCAACTGGAGCAGAGTAAACAAGGCAAAGGTTGAAAAATTGATTGCCGATGGGTTAATGACAGCACCTGGCACAAAAATAATTGATTTCGCCAAAGAAAATGGTTACTGGACAGCACTTGATGACGTGGAGAACCTGATCAATCCGCCAGATTTACAACAGGCATTAGATAATAATCCTACTGCAAAGGCCTATTTTGAGGCTTTTCCCCGGTCGGTAAAAAGAGGCATTCTTGAATGGCTGCTGAATGCAAAACAGGAAGAAACCAGAAAGAAGAGGATTCTGGAAACCGTAACACTGGCTGAAAGAAACGAACGGGCCAACCAATATACCCCAAAACCTAAATAATTGTATGGAGTTGCAAAACCGGCGGGAGTTCGGAAAAACAATGCTGAGCACAACTCTCAATTATTTTTTATTAGAGAGTTTATTTACTTCTCAGGCATTTGCAAGTTCGGTCAGGCCTGTTGCCACGCACTGGGCAAAACAATTGACAGAGATTTGTAATGACCTGAAGTTGCAAAAGATTCCACCGGTTTTGTGGCAGCAGCAGGTTGAAAAGCTCTTTAATCAGATAGAATTATCCGAGCTGTTAAAGTTTATTGATTTTGAAACCCTGACGCGTGGGTTTGATTACCCCGACCTGGGTGTAAATACCAGAATGGTTAAGTTTCCGAAACTGGATGGGCTGCCTGAAAAAACAGTTTTTATCAGGAAGATTTTTGGTATGAAAAAAGGCCGTGCTATTATTCCGCATGGGCATTCAAATATGTCGTCGGCGCATTTGGTTTTAAAAGGTGAATTTGCACTGAAGCACTATGACAAAGTAGCAGAGGAAGATAAACACCTGCTTATAAAACCTACCATTGAAAAAACGGCCGGTGTGGGCAGCAGTTCGTCTGTTTCAGACGAGAAGAACAACATTCACTGGTTTATAGCCAATACTGAAACTGCTTTTACTTTTGATGTAATAATGGTTGATCTGGGAGGCAAAGCCTACGATATTCATAATATTGACATAGCCGCCGCAGAAAAAGCAGGCAATGGATTAATAAGAGCTGCAAAACTGGATGTAGAAACAGCCCTGAAGAAGTATGGCAAGCAACATCATTGATAAACCCATAAACTACTAAACTAAACATTCATGAAAAAAAGTCTATTGTTCGCCCTTCTGCTTTTGTCGGTAGCAGGGTTTGCGCAAACGCAGTTTTCTGTAACCGCCTTCGGCCAGCAAGGCCTGCTAGACGGAAGACTGTTGGTAATGCTCTCAACAAACCCGAACCGGGAACCCCGTTTTGATATTACCGATGCCCTGAATACGCAACTGGTATTTGGCATTGATGTTGAAAACTGGAATGGCTCTCAGGCGAGAATAGTAAACAACAATAACAGTTTCGGGTATCCGAAAAGATACCTGAAAGAGGTGCCGGCAGGTGAATATTACGTGCAGGTTTTGTTACATAAGTACGAGACCTTTCACCGGAAAGACGGCCATACCGTAAAAATGCCAATGGATAGGGGCGAAGGCCAGCAATGGAATCTGGCACCGGGAAACCTGTACTCAAAACCCGTTAAAGTAAGATTTGACCCTAAAGGAGCTGCGATAGTGAAGTTAAATCTGGACCAGATAATACCTCCGGTTGAAGAGCCTAAAGATACTAAGTATATCAAACATATTAAGATACAGAGTAAAATGCTCACCGAGTTCTGGGGTAGGCCTATGTATTTGGGCGCGCATATTTTGTTGCCTGAAGGCTTTGATGAACACCCTGACGTGAAGTATCCGCTGGCTATTTTTCATGGGCATTTTCCTGAAGATTTTGATGGATTCCGCACCACTCCTCCCGATGCCAATCTTCCGAATGATTATAACGCCCGTTTCAAGATATACGGCTACAATAAAATAGTGCAGCAGGAAGCTTACGATTTCTATAAAATGTGGACAGGAAAGGATTTTCCGAGGGTAATAGCTATCGAGATACAACACGCTTGTCCGTTTTACGATGATTCGTACGCAGTTAATTCAGAAAACATCGGGCCTTATGGCGATGCTATTACCTATGAGTTGATTCCGGAAATTGAAAAACGGTTCAGAGGTATTGGTGAGGGTTGGGCAAGATTCACCTATGGTGGCTCAACGGGTGGCTGGGAGGCCCTGGCAGTACAGGTCAAGTATCCTGACCAGTACAATGGCTGTTATGCGGCATGCCCGGACCCGATTGATTTCAGAGCTTTTACAACCGTAAATATTTATGAAGATAAGAATGCGTATTGGTACGACAGTCAGTTTAAAAAACTGCCCAGACCCGGCCACCGTGATTATCTGGGGCAAATATCAGCCACGGTAGCCGAAATGAACATGCGGGAGCTGGCATTAGGCACTAAAACCAGAAGCGGCCAGCAGTTTGATATCTGGGAAGCAGTGTATTCACCCATTGGCAAAGATGGTTACCCCAAAAGAATATGGGATAAACAAACCGGAGTGATAGATAAAGAGGTGGCCAATTACTGGAAAGAAAACTATGACCTTGCTTATATTATGAAGCGTGACTGGACAAAAAACGGTGAAAAATGGAAGGGTAGAATCCATATTTATTGTGGCGATATGGATAATTACTATCTCAACAATGCCGTGTACCTGGCCGAAGAAATGTTGAAGGGGGTATCTAACCCCGCGTATGACGGAGAAGTGGATTACGGCGACAGAGCCGAGCATTGCTGGAATGGCGACCACACACAGCCTAATTATATTTCAAGATTACGTTACCACCGTATGTTTATACCCAAGTGGGCAGAAGAAGTAAAGAAAACAGCGCCTAAAGGTGTAGACTTAAAAAGCTGGAGATACTAATATTCATATTGTGGGCCAACCGCCCACAATATTTAATATGCCTTCCTCATAAATTTTTATTACTTTTGACGTTCTATTATTATTACAATAATTTAATCGAATAGTAAAAGAATTACAGGTGATAAAGTTAGAAGGCAAACTGGCAAAATATAAAGAGCTGATTTCGTATTTTTTTATCGCATGCTCTGGTGTAATGGTACAATTAATTGTAAGTTCTATTACACAGAACTTCTTTGGGTTTTCGTTTCAGCTATCAATTGCCCTTGGTTATGTTATCGCTTTTATCATCGGTTTTTTTCTCACCAAAATTTTTGCTTTTAATCAAAGGCATTCAAAAAACTCTTTTCGCGAGGGCATCAAGTTTCTGTTAGTCTCTCTTATTTCGGGTATTATAACCGTTAAAGGAGCTTACTATTGCCTGCACATTTTAAGAGAATATACCATTTTTGAAAAAGAACAGCTTGTTTTTGGTAAAAGTATTGATTTTGGAGCGCTTATTTCTCACTTTTTTGGTATGGGTATGAGCTTCGTGGTCAACTTCGTTTCGCATAAGCACTTCACTTTCAGAACAACCGGATTGTACCACAATTTCAAGCTGTTTTTTAAAGGAAATTAAGTGGATTTCTGTTTGGGTTAGTTTTTATTATTCTAGTTTCAAATTGCTCTTCAATGACTCGCGGAGTATCACTCCGCGGAACTAATGCGAAGCATCGCTTCGCAATACGTCAAAATTCATCTTTCAGTTTCTCATACAGGCGTTCAAACTTCTCATGAATACGGTGGTATTTTTCGCCCGCCTCGGCATCAGGCAAAAACACTTTTCCTTCAGCCGTTCCCCCCGCTTCTTCTGTAATTCCCAAAGCCTGCATGGCCAGTAAAGCAGCTCCCCATGCCGACCCCTCCACGGTCTCGCATACTACTACTTTTTTCTGAAAAATATCGGACACCAGCTGAAGCCAGAAGTCGCTTTTAGCAAATCCGCCGCTGGCAAATATTTCATTAACAGGCTGCTGCTCCATCAGTATTTTACCAATAGAATACACATTCAGTATCAGGCCTTCCATTACGGCTCTTACCAGATGTGCCTGTGTATGCGTAATGCTCAGGCCGAAGAAAACGCCCTTAGCTTCGGCATTCCATACCGGGGCTCTTTCTCCTAAAATATATGGCAAAAACAACAGGTCTGCGCTGCCCGTTTCCAGCTTTTGCGCTTCTGCTATTAACTGGGCTTTGGTATTTTTTGATATCAGTATCTGTTCTTCCAGCCATTGCAGCACAATGCCCCCGTTGTTGGTTGCGCCGCCTATGATATACTGGTTTTCTGAAAGGTAAAAATTAAAAGTACGCATTTTGGGGTCGGTGTAAGGCAGTGGCACGCACATTCTTACGGCACCGCTGGTACCCATTGTAAAAGCCATCTGGCCGGGTTTCATAGCGCCAGAACCAAGATTGGCCAGTGGGCCATCTCCTGCACCAATTACATAGCTGACTAACGGAAGCGATGGATTTGTATCATTTTTCCGCATATAAGTGGTAGGTACCAGCATAGGAAGCTGAGCCTCAGAAATACCAAGCATTGACAAAGCCAGAGAGTCCCATGCCATTTCTTTAAAGTTGAATAATCCACTGCCCGATGCCAGCGAATAATCAATGGTGTAATCGCCGAACAGCCGGAACCACAGGTATTCTTTAATACCGATGAACTGATGCGCACGCCTGTAAACATCCGGCTCGTTTTCTTTCAGCCACAATATCTTGCTGAAAACCGAGAACGGGTGTATGGGGATGCCCGTTCTATGATAAATTTCTTGCCCGGTTTCAGTAGGTTTTAATTGCACAGCCAAATCGGTGGCGCGGTTATCAGCCCACAGAATCAGATTGGTGAGTGGCTTACCCGTGTCGTCAACAGCAATTAGCCCATGCATGGCTGACGAAAAAGAAATGATGCATTTTTCGGCAATAGCAGGCGTTACAACTGCATGGAGTGCCTCCCTGAATGCCTCATAGATTTCGTCAGGGTTTTGCTCGCTCCAGTTAGCTTTTGGGTGGGTCATACCATAGCCACTGCTGTATTGGTTCAGCACATTACCGGCTCTGTCAAATACAACGGCTTTGGTAGTGGTAGTGCCTACATCAATGCCAATAAAATATTCTGTTACTGTGTTTGCCATTTTTAGTACTTACCCGTTCGCTTTTTCTACGGCGTGTCCGCCAAATTCATTTCTCAGAGCTGCCACTACTTTTCCGGAGAACGTATCTTCTATCTGCGACCGATAGCGCATTAATAAGGATAAAGCAATAACAGGTGTCGGCACACCTAAATCAAGCGCGGTTTCCAGTGTCCATTTGCCTTCACCTGACGAGTGCATAATTCCCTTGATCGCATCCAGGTGCGGGTCTTTTCTGAATGCGTTTTCTGTAAGCTCCATCAACCAGCTTCGTACTACCGAACCGTGGTTGAACAACTTGGCAACAGCTTCAAAATTAATATCGTATTCCGAACGTTCAAAAACTTCAAAACCCTCGGCAATGGCCTGCATCATACCGTATTCAATACCGTTATGCACCATCTTTACAAAATGCCCGCTACCGGAAGCACCTGTGTAGAGGTATCCGTTTTCCAGTGAAATATCTTTAAACACGGCTTCAACGTATTCAAAAGTTTGTTTGTCGCCACCAATCATGGTGCAGGCGCCATTTAAGGCACCGCTGGTGCCACCGCTGGTGCCGCAATCGAGGTACTCTATGCTTTTTGATTTTAAATAATTATATCGACGAACCGACTCTTTGAAGTGAGAGTTACCGCCGTCAATCACGATGTCGTTAGGAGACAGGTAATTCAGTAACTCTTCAATAACGCTGTCTACTATGTTTCCTGCCGGTACCATTAGCCATATCACTCTTCGGCCTGTCAGCTTCTCACATACCTCTTTAAGCGTATAGGCAATGGTTATGCCGCCTTCTTCTCCTATTTTTTTAACCGATTCTGTGTTTACATCCTGCGCAACTACGTCGTAGTTATGATTTCGTAAGTTAAGAGCCAGATTATAGCCCATTTTACCCAGGCCGACAATTCCGATTTGCATATATTTTATACCCTTGCAGGTTGGTTTAAATGATAAAATAATTTCAGATTTATTAATGCTTTGCAGAGAAAAGGCATTATCAGGGCAGATGACCATGATAATGCCCAAAGCTACGAAATTTTATGTTTGAGATACATAGTTAGTTAAACTGAAATAGCGTAATTGAAAAACATAGTAGTATTTAAAGGCTGTATGTCAGTAGTGTAATTAATAGTGTAATGTTTTATGTAATAATACATTGGTGTATGTATTGTTTAATCGCTAAATTGCTAAAGATAACCTACTAACATACAGATGAAACAACGCTTGACGTCACTAGACGTTTTCAGGGGCATGACTATTATGCTGATGACTATTGTGAACAACCCGGGCGACTGGGGGCACATCTATCCACCTCTGGAACATGCCGAATGGCACGGATGCACACCTACCGACCTGGTGTTTCCGTTTTTCCTGTTTATAGTGGGGGTGTCTACGGTTTTGTCAATGCCAGTCAAGCGCTTTGATGGCGTTATTTTCGGGCGGATAATTACCCGCACGCTCAGGATATTTCTTTTAGGTTTGTTTCTTAATTTCTATTCTAAAATACATATAGGTGAACTGGCCGGGGTATCGCTTATGCTGGTTCGTTTAGGCTTAACCGCCATTATTACCATAGCGCTTTTGGGCGATTATAACAGGCAAAGACAATTTGTGGTAGCCACTGCCTTATTTTTGCTGATGATTATACTGGCTTTTGTGGCAGAAGATTTCAGCACTGTTCGCATACCAGGTGTATTGCAGCGCATTGCTCTGGTGTATCTGATAGTATCGGTTTTGTATGCTACCACCGAAACCCCCGTGCATATAGCCGTTGCTTTGGTTTGTTTGTTGGGTTACTGGGCATTAATGAGTTTGGTACCTGTGCCGGGTATAGGTGAAGCCAATTTTGAAAAAGGAACTAATCTGGCTGCCTGGCTGGATAACGTCTTGCTGCCGGGGCACTTATGGAGTGTTTCCAAAACCTGGGACCCGGAAGGGATTTTGAGTACCATACCAGCCATTGCAACCGGGCTAGCAGGTGTTTTAACCGGAAAAATGCTAACAACAGCGCGCTTTACGAGCGAGAAAAAAGCATTATATCTGTTATTAGCGGGATTATCCGGTGTGGGCATTGGCTTATTGTGGAATATGGTTTTTCCAATCAACAAGGCTTTATGGACAAGTTCTTTTGTTTTTTATACAAGTGGTTGGGCTTTAATAACACTGGCCATACTATATTATGTGGTTGATGTAATGGCGGTGAATTTCTGGACAAAGCCCTTTGTGATTTTTGGCGTAAACCCAATGGTTGTTTTCTTCTTTTCGGGTATAGTTCCAAGGGCGCTTGATGCCATCAAGATTCCGCTAAACGGTAAGGCTGCCAATGACTACCCGGGTTTAATATCATGGCTTTATGATTACAACATTGCTCCTTTATTTAGCGAGCCCAAAAATGCCTCGCTGGCAGGTGCGCTGATTTATCTGCTGATATGGTATGTTATTCTGCTTTATTTTTACAGAAGAAAATTAATTTTTAAAGTTTAAATTTGTTTTTTAGTAAGTATATTTATCTATTAATCAACCTAATTATTGAACATGAAAAAAATACTGATTGCGGCCTTCGCACTTTGTGTAATGAATGCAACTGCACAGAAAGGGAAATGGGTAAAACTATTTGATGGCAAAACAACCACCGGCTGGCATAACTGGCATGGCACCGGCGTTAAAGGCTGGCATGTAATGAACGGCACACTGATGACCCACGGCAAAAGCGGAGACCTGGTGACTGACAAAGAATATGAAAACTTTGAGTTAGAATTTGAATACAAAGTGGCTCCTAAGGGTAACAGCGGTATTATTTATAAAGTAATTGAAAAACCTGAATCAAGTGCCTCATATATGTCTGGCCCTGAGTACCAGATAATTGACGACAGCGGGTATCCGGCCAAGTTGAAAGACACCCAGAAAACAGCTGCCAATTATGATATGCAGCCAGCCAACGATTTTACGGTAGTAAAACCTGCAGGCGAGTGGAACACCGGTAAGATTATTGTGAAAGATAACCACGTTGAGCACTGGCTGAATGGCAAAAAATTGGTAGAGTACGAGTACGGCAGTACCGACTGGATAGCAATGGTAGCCAAAAGTAAATTTGCTGACGCAGAATACGCCAAGCCCCATGCAAAAGGCAAAATTGCCCTGCAAGACCATGGCGATATGATTTCATTTAAATCTATTCGTATCAGAGAGCTATAAAAATAACAGAAGAGGTGGGTAAAAGCTCGCCTCTTCTGTTGTACAGCGGTTTTGCTGATTCAGAGTTTATAAGTTATACCCACTGACGAATAAGGGGCACCCAGTTCCATATATATGCCCAGCTTGCTCTGAAAATAATACCTGCCCCCCACAAATATTCCTACAAGGCCCTTTGTCTGGTTTTGTAAATAGCTTTCAGCTCTTAAACCAACCAGTATCCCGGCATAAGGGTCAAAATCTTCATTATTTGTTTGCATAGCCTGATTAATGAGCTTGCCAGCATGAAACGCGCCACGGGCACTTAAACTTACAGAACTTCTGGTGCCTCCAATATAATTCTGTGACGTAAAAGCCCCCATGGCTCCCACACTCAGATATTCGTGCACTCTGGCATCAAAAGATGCACCCACGCCAGTTCCATATCCGAAAAACAATCCGGCATTAAGGGTTTTTGGCCCGTTGTAAAATTCCTGTGCCTGTAAATTGTGTATTGATAAAAAGTAAAGAAAACTCAGCATAGCTGTGGCAATAATTTTTTTCATAATCTCAGATTTTAAAGTGGCTGATAACGGCTGGGATTATTTGTCATTTTTATAGGTAACGGCTTGCCAATTTGTTTTGTTTTTTGCATACTTGCATAAATTTATGAGGTTTAAGTAACCTCAGCATAATACAACCTTTGCTGCCTGCATAAAGCCTACAATTTGTTTATGGGTTGTTTCAGGCTTTTCGGTAAAATAAATTCTTAATCAATAGATAATATCTGAAAGGTACCCTGCTTAAAATAATTATTCAATTTTTGTAGGGGTAATGTGTTTCTTGGTTGTCTGGAAGTAGAGGCCAGATTGAAACTTCCTTGTATGTTGCTTATTGGTAATGGTTTAGTGATATAAACCTTAATGAGCATTAAAGGTAAATTGTATATATTATGTATTAATAGGTAGCCAAAGCCTCATATTACATAAACATACAAAAATGGAGACCAGAAACCATAATAAAAAACGGGGCGTTTTCCGAAAAGCCTAATGAGTAGGAGCTAAATTTTAATTATTAAGTATTACTATGAAAAGATTTTTTTTACTGGCCATTACTGGCCTGATGATGACAAGTTGCGCAACTATCTTTACCGGCACAAAAGACAGAATTACCTTTAACAGTACACCGTCTGGTGCAACAATCTACAAAGATGGCATTGAACTTTGCAAAACGCCATGTACAGTTAATGTGAAAAGAAGCCTGAATGATACAGATGTTGAATACAAACTTGATGGCTACGAAACCAGATTGATTACGCTTGATAAAGAATTTAATGTGGTTAGTGTCTTGAACCTTGGCAATTTATTGGGTTGGGGTATTGATGCGTTGTCTGGGTCGGTATTGAAATATGACAGAAAGGTATATGACATTACATTATCTAAAAACAACAAAACTGCCATGTTGAATCCAACAAGGATTGACATCGACTCAAAGAAAAACGTGGTTGAGTTGTATGTTGTGAGCAAGTAATTTGATGCAATGCCCGCTGCCGGTATTGTTATATACACCCCTGAAACTGCTAATAAAGGCTTTTCAGGGGCTTTTTTATGCAGTAAAATCTTTATATGTAAACAGATTTACTTTGAAACTACATCGAGCAGCTGATTGTAAACTTTTGCTCTTCGTTTTTTCTTCTGATTTTCTGCAATAATGGCAGCTTTATTGTAACCACCCATGTAGTATCGCTGAAACCACGGAACCATGGTAATGAAAACATCAAACCGTGCAGCGCTATTAATAGCCGTAAGTACTCCCCAGGTGATAATGCCTCCGGTGAGCAAAAAAGAATTAAAACCGTTTTTTACATCTCCGGCATAAAACTGCCCTAATCCGGGTAGAATCATACTCAGGGTCTGAGCTGTTTTAGGGTTGAGCCGACTGATTTTCTCATTTTTTGCAAACAACTCATGTATCTTCTGCTTCGCTTCCAGGTCTGTTGAATCAATCAGGCTTATAAATTCCTTTTTTGCCTCTTCGTATCGGTCTGTTGAAAAATGAAGAACAGCCGCATAAAAGGTTTTTCGTCTTTTTTGTGATTCGCTGAGGTTTTCAGGTAAGCTAAAGAGTTCTATTTCGGCATATTCAAAGTTATTGGTCAGTAAAAAACAAGAAAGTTTCCGGAACAGAATCTCTGCTTTCAGGCTATCAGTTTTTTGCTGATAAAAAGCCAGCTCATAGTAATCGGCGGCTTCTTCAAAGTTTTGGGTGGCATAGAGGCAATCGGCAATGTTTTTATAACATTGCTTTCTGAACTCCTCTTTTTTATCAAAGAAAATAACTCTTCTATAAGTATTGGCTGCACCGTCAAAATCTCTCTTTTCATAGAGCTGATTAGCAAAATCAAACGTTTCTTTCAGATTTTGAGCCCAGAGCAGGTTTGGGATTGTCAGACAAACAGTTGCCAGAAGCCTGACTATAAATCGATGTGGTTTTGGAACCGGCATAATTGATAGGGTAAAGAATAATCAGAAATAACTGTTGAATAGATTGTCAATACGATTTCTGAAGGTCTGCCGGCTTTTTTTGTTGTAATTTTTAGCAGAAACCACCGAGCCATGAATATTGCCCAGATAAAAGCCCAGGCCAACGGTGCCATATATCCAACCGCGAGTACTGTTTACACCGCTTTTATTAAATCCGCGGATGGACTGAAAAGCCATAGTGCCTACAAAAAACATAGAAACGATGCCGTCTTTCCAGTCTTTGGCATAAAAGCGGCCTGTACCCGGCACCACCGCCGACATGATACCTGCCAAAGCCGGGCTTTTGGTTTTAACTTTAACAGCCTGCGCCGCCAGTGTTTTATAATCATAGGCCAGTTGGTGGTCGTTGTCTTTCAATGTTGCCAGTATCTCATTGGCTTCTTTATAATCGTCCTTCAAAATCTCAGCCGTAGCTTGCAAAATCACTTTATCTGGCTTAGATAGCCTTTTGTTAATTGCCCAGAAGTTTCCGGCCGTTTTAAAGTCGTTCCTGAGTAGTAAAATTCTGCTATATTCAATGGCAGAAGGTGCGGTCATCAATGAAAGGTCAGGGTATAATTGTCTTCCGCGGGCCACAGCGTCATCAAGTTTGCCTGAGCGCCTGTACATAGTTAAAAGTGAAGTTTTGAGCGAGTCATTCTGCGGTTGCATAAAAGTCAGGCGTTCAAACTCTCTTGTAGCTAATTCATATTGACCGGATTTAGAGAGATATTCAGCAAATTTTTTTGAATTATCGTAGTTATAAAGGTCTTGGGCAGAAATATGTATGAATCTTAGAGAGAACCAAAAAAATAATAATAGTCTTTTCATCAGGTTAGGGTTTATCAATCAATAACTTTGCCTTCATGTCAACTTCATACTTGGTCGGGCTTAATCCGTTGCAACGGGTAAGTCTGTCCATCGTTCTGACACCTCCCATTACCAGGCCATATTTTTTGACAGACAAAATTCCGTACTCAGAGCAAGACGGCGTGAATGTGCAAGAGGTCATGTCCTGAGAAGAAAAAAAGGTTTTATAAAACAAAAACAGCCCTGAAAATAGATATTGTACCTCGTTTTTATTGCCAGTAGCCTCTTTATAGGTTTTTTTAGGTGGTTGTTGCATAACCCCTCTAAGCAGATTTATTTCATCTTTACTTTGGGCTTTTACCAGACCCGGGCAAAGCAGGAACAGGCAGAGGGTAGTCATAAATATTATCTTCACCACTTTCGTCAATTTCAATATTTTTAAAGGTTGTCTGCTGTATTTTTTGAGTCCCATCGGCGTTGTATGAAATTTGAGTAATTTGTTTTGGGAAAATTACACCATTTATATTGTCATAATCTTTAAAGAACTGTTGACTTAATAGTTTGCCTTGTAAATCATAAAACGCAATGGCATCTAATTTTTTATCAACATTTGCCATTTTTATCTTACCCATAAGTTTTATTAGTTTTTTTTCGGCAACTTCCCAGGTCGTAATTACTCTGCCATTTGCGTCTTTTTCAACTTTTTGTACTTTGTAAATTTTTGAAGTATTTCCCTGGCTTAGACCATAATCTGATAACTTGCCGGAAAGTGAAAGATGAAAAATGGTAAATTCATTTACCAGCAAAGTTCTCTGCTCATTTTTGATTGTTCCATTATTGTCAATTTTGTATAAAATGGTATCTTTAATTACAATAGTTTCTTGACTAGGGAATGATAACTTGTAAACCAATTTTTTAGAAACAATACTGTAATATACTTTACCAATGGTCAATCCGTAGGTATTTTCAGTATGTTTGTCTTTTATTGAAATATCAGCCTTTATTCTATAAGATTTTTGTGAGTAAAGATAGGTTGTTGAGAATGTTAAGACAATTACCCAAATCGCAGAAACACACACTTTTTTATTTATACATTTCATATAATCATAACATTACAAAAATTTGAAAAAAGAAATCTCTGATTGATTGTATAGAATTTGTGAAATTAATACTTACAAATGCATCTTCAAACTTTTAATGTACAAGAAATAGTGTATTCTGAATCAGAAATGACAATGAATTTATTTAATTGTTTTTCATTTACAAGAGTCAATCGATTAGCTGATAAATTTTCATCAGCTAATCGATTGACTCTTATAGATGCTCTTGATGCCTATTGTTAGAAAAGCGTACTAAAGCCCACAAGAAGAGCTATTAAATAGTAAAGAGCCACCACACCAGCAGCTACCAAACATCCATTTATTGCTTTTTTGGTTTGTTCCTTATCATTATCTGATATTATATACACTAGCAGAACCCCAACTACAGTAAAAACGCATCCCCACCAGAAAGCAGGAACCCCTCCGGGCAGCTCACCACCTTTAAAAGTATTATTTATATTAGCATCTAACTTTATTTCATTTGCCAAAGCCGATTCTTTTAACTCTTCGGGCGTTTTACCGTTATTTGCATTTAAATACTCTTCAAATTTGTTTAGTTTTTCAAACTCTGTGTCAATAGCTTTTTGGTTGTATGTCAATTCTTCTACCGGTTCTGTTTTTATTAAACCGGGTGAAGCTATATTGGTTGAGGCTTCAAAGGCTTCTGCAGGATTATCAACATTACTGGTAATAATCTCTCCGGTAGCCAGATTTGTTTCAAAAGCCTTGTTTTCTTGAGTAGTTGATTTTGGGGGGCTAACAAGAGTCCTGGAATGAGTAAAGGTTTCGACTTGCCCTTGTTGAAAAGAAGCGTACTGCTTCTTCTGGCATGCTCCTAAAAGGAAGCAAGCTACTGTAACGAAAATAAGAAATAATTTTGTTTTCATTTAATTAAAGGTTTTATGATTTAATAAGGGCGTTTTTTATGCAATATATTTGGATATTTTAAGTAAACTCAAATCAGCGGGGGGGCTGTGAATCCATTTTTTTTTAACGGTCTATTTTGAAGTTGAATTAACAAATATGCTCATTATGGTTCCATAGTATTATCTTACCATAAATTCCCTTGCTAATTTCTTGCATTTTTGGTTTTTACTGAAAAAACTTATAATTTTGCACCCCGAAAGTAGCTACTATGGCTTTTTTCTTACAAAATCAATAGCTTACTGTTGATAAATCTTTTTTAGAAACTCTTTATATTATATAAAATCATGAATATTACAGCAGCAGATGTAAATAAACTCCGTCAGATGACAGGAGCTGGTATGATGGACTGCAAAAAAGCTTTAACAGAAGCTGAAGGCGATTTCGATAAAGCCGTTGAGATTCTTCGTAAAGCTGGTCAGAAAGTAGCAGCTAAACGCGCTGACAACGAAACTAAAGAAGGTATTGTTTTAACAAGCGTTAGCGCAGACGGTTCAAGTGCAACCATCATGGCGCTTGCCTGCGAAACCGAGCCTGTTTCTAAAGTTGAGGCTTTCCGTACATTGGCTGAAGAAATTCTTCAGGCTGGTGTTACCAACAATATTAAAGACAAAGAAACGCTATTGAGCACTACTTTGGCAGATGGCCGTTCGGTAGAAGAAAACATCACCGAATTGATAGGTAAAATCGGAGAAAAATTAGTGATTACTGATTACGCTACCCTTGAATCTGCTCAGGTGGTTTCATACAATCACTCAACAGGTAAACTGGGTGTATTGGTAGCTTTTGATAATACTCAGGGAACTGACGTAACTGAAGTTGGTAAAGATATTGCCATGCAGATTGCAGCAATGAAACCCGTAGGTCTTGATAAAGATGATGTAGATCCGGCTGTTGTTCAGAAAGAAATTGAAATCGGTATGGAAGTAGCTCGTCAGGAAGGTAAACCAGAAGCAATGCTTGAGAAAATTGCGATGGGTAAACTTGGCAAATTCTACAAAGAAAACACTTTGTTGAACCAGGAGTTCGTAAAAGACAGCTCTGTTACCATTGCTCAATTACTTGAAAATACACAAAAAGGTTTGAAAGTGACAGCGTTCAAACGTGTACAAATCTAATTTGTCGCACGATTTAGATTCGTTGTTTTTGAAATTGACCCCTTTCTTCGGATAGGGGTTTTATTTTTTATGAGAGTAAGTGAATATATAAACGCAGAACGGCTGTTAATCACGAGTTTTGAAATGCAGGCTGTTTTAGATAAACAGTTTTAGTAGATTTGTAAATAATAGTGTATAGTCTTTCAGGAATTGATGCGCGCGATTTACCAAACAAGACTTTAGTAAATAATAAATAATGGAATTACCTGAAGCTTTTGCGCTGCAAATGCAGACCATTTTGGGCGACGAATATGAGGCGTTTGTGAAGAGCCTCTCAGAACCCACGCCCGTTACTATCAGGTTGAATGATAGAAAGAAAACAGCAGAACCTGTGGCATCTGCTGATAAAGTTCAGTGGCTTACTGATGCTGCTTACTTGCCCGAAAGGCCTGTTTTTACGCTAGACCCTGCCTTCCATGCCGGTGCCTATTACGTGCAGGAGGCCTCGTCTATGTTTGTAGCTGAGGCGGTTAAGCAAACAACCGATTTAAACCATTCGTTGCGTGTAATGGACCTATGTGCCGCACCGGGTGGTAAAAGTACATTACTGGCTTCTTTAATCAATGATAAAAGTCTGTTAGTTGCTAATGAGGTAATCAAAAGCAGAGTAGGGGTTTTGAAAGAGAACCTTGAAAAATGGGGCTTCCCGAATTATGTGGTAAGCAACCATGATCCTGAGGAAATGATTGATCTGGAAGGTTTCTTTGATGTGGTGCTAACGGATGCGCCATGTTCAGGCGAGGGGCTATTCAGAAAAGACCCCAAGGCTATGAACGAATGGTCGGAGAATAGTGTGCAGATTTGTAGTGCCCGACAAAAACGGATTCTACAGGCAGCAGCCATGCTGGTAGCACCGGGGGGCATCTTGTGTTATTCAACCTGCACCTATAATGAAAAAGAAAACGAGCAGAATGCCCATTGGTTAACCCAAGTGGCCGATTTTGAATCTGTTAAGCTAAAAATACCTGCAGAATGGGGCATTTCGGAAAAGAAATACGGGTATCAGTTTTTTCCTCACAAAGTAAAAGGTGAAGGATTCTATCTGGCTGTGTTCAGAAAAACCAGAGGGAAAAAACTGGAGGGCAGCGGGAAAGTAAAGCTGAACCGAGTGCCACAGAAAAAAATAGATGTTTTGAAAGAATGGCTTCAGGAACCGGCTGCCTTTGAATATTTTGAAAAGCCAGACGGACAAATAGTAGCCATACCTGCTGCACTCATCAGTAATTATGCTGTTGTTTTCAGGGCTTTGCAGAAACGTTCTTCCGGTTTAGAGATAGGCCAGTTTAAAGGTAATGACTTCATACCAAGTCATGATTTAGCTCTTAGTACAGCCATTGCCAAAAATTTACCAGCCATTGAGCTATCGAAAGAGGAAGCCTTGAAGTTTTTGAAAAAAGAAAACCTGACTATCGACTTCTCTGACCAACCCAAAGGTTGGCTTTTGGCTCAATACCAGGGTTTGAATCTCGGCTTTATGAAGGTAATCGGTGACAGAGTGAATAATTATCTGCCTAAAGAATGGCGCATCAGGATGGAGATACCTGAGTAGGGTATAGAAGACCTAAGCGATTGCTCCGTTTAGGTCTTCTATTTCAAATATACTTCTTCATCAGATAATCGGTCTGGTTATCATCCCCTAACACAAAAGAGTGTTCTCCAAAGCGTTCATATCCCATCTTTTCATAGAAGCGCATGGCATTATGGTTATGCTCCCAAACACCCAGCCATATAACACTAAAACCGTTTTCTTTAGCCCAGTCGGTGCAGAAGTCAATTAGTTTTCGGCCCAGCTGTTGGCCATGTAAAGCTTTCCGCACATATATTCTTTCTATTTCTATGGCATTTTCTCCTTCTAAACCTTTGGCTGCATGGTTACTCACCAGTTTTACAAATGCGGTCAGCGTATCACCATCCTCGCAAACCACATACTGATTAGCAGGGTCTTTTAATTCCTTTTCTATCTGCTCTATGGTGAAGTTCTTAGCCACATGCTTTTCCATATTTTCAGGAGTATTGTATTCAGTATAAGTATCACGAAAGGTAGTTTCTGAAAGCTCACGTAAAGGGGGCGCATCGGTTATGGCAGCAAGTCTTATTGGCATACAGTTGAATAACATTTATTAGAAGAAAAAGTATTGTGTTACGTTCCGCTATCAGGTTTTATGTATAAACCCTGTTCAGATGTTTATATTTCATATTAAGTTTTACTTACTACCATTTTAAATACCCGAAATCAGTAGTCAAAATTATAGTTTTTAATGTATTAGAATATAAGAAAATGTTTACTTTTAAGCAATAAACCTAAGCCCTAAAAAAATGAGTGAAAGTACGCCTTCACAACGACTTTATTCCCTGGATGCACTGCGTGGTTTTGATATGTTCTGGATAATGGGTGCAGAAGATTTTTTCCATGAATTAATGGTGGCCACCAAACACCCTGCGGCTATCTGGATAGCCACCCAGCTTTCGCATGTAGAGTGGAACGGCTTCCGGTTCTATGACCTCATCTTCCCACTGTTTCTGTTCATGTCTGGCGTTTCTACACCTTACTCTGTAGGCCGTGAGCTGGAAAAAGGAACCGACAAATCTAAACTCCTTCGAAGGATAATCAAAAGAGGGCTTATTCTGGTTGTATTGGGTATCATCTATAATAACGGCTTACATATTAAGCCATTGGCCGAAGTGCGTTTCCCGAGCGTTTTAGGGCGCATAGGCATAGCCTATATGTTTGCCTGTATTATTTACATATATGCCAGCCAGCGGTTTCAGTATGTCTGGTTTGTGGGTATATTGATAGGCTACTGGCTGTTGCTGAAATTTACCTCAGCGCCGGGCTTCCCGATGGGTGATTTATCAATGGAAGGAAACTTTGCCTCTTGGGTAGATAGAACCATTCTTCCCGGGCGATTGCACAGGGGCATTCATGACCCCGAGGGGCTGGTATCGGCCTTCCCGGCCATTGGCACAGGTTTACTGGGTATTTTTGCAGGTAATTTTTTGAAAAACAGTACTATTGATATTAAAAGAAAAGCGCCATCATTGGCGTTGGCCGGGGTTGTATGTCTAATTGTGGGTGGTTTCTGGGATTTATTCTTTCCTATCAACAAAAATCTATGGACAAGCTCTTTCGTCCTATATGTAGGTGGCTGCAGCCTGCTTTTGCTGGCTGTGTTTTATTTTATAATTGATGTGTTGGGGTATCGCCGATGGGCCTTTTTCTTTATGATAATAGGTGTAAACTCTATCCTGATTTATATGTCGGGAAAATTCATTGACTGGTACTATACCTCAAAAGGGGTTTTTCAATGGATGGCCGATTTAGCCGGTGAGCATTATTATGAGGTAGTGTTGGCAGGGGGCATTATTGCAGTTAAATGGGGTTTCCTTTGGTTTATGTATCGTAACAAAATATTCCTGCGAGTATAGTTCAGCATCTGGCAGAACCTTAAAACAAAAGCGACTACAAGCCTTAAACTTGTGTCGCTTTTATTGTTTATTGCCTACGGAAATTGTTTGAATCCGCTGTCTGCATCCATTAAAAAAAACCGGATGTAATTTCTGTTTTATACCTTCTTAATTATCTCTGCCAAAACAAAACTCCCAATCAAAATCGCAAAAAACACAAGCGCCAGCATCGGGTTATAAATAATCATGGCCATTAAGGCAATAGAAGCAATAACCAATGCGATGAGAGGTGAAACCGGATACAATGGTACGCGGAATGGTCTGGCTAATTCTGGCTCTTTTTTACGCAGCACCAGCAGAGAAACCACCGAGAAAATATACATGGTTAAAGCCCCAAATGCCGAAAGAATGATGATGTCGGCCGTAGAGTTGGTAAGCAGTGCCAGTACACCCAATACCATATTAACCAATAATGCATTGGCAGGGGTTTTGAACCGGTTATTTACTCTGCCCAGAAAACCGGGGGCGTTCCCGACCCGGCCAAACTCAAAAGTTGAGCGTCCGGCAGCCAAAACCAAGCCATGGAAAGACGCAATCAGTCCGCAGGTACCAATACCTACAATTAATTGATAAATACCGCTGTTGCTACCAATTACTTTGCTCATAGCCATTGGCAGTGGCGAGTCAGAAGCGCTTCCGTCAGTATTATAAACGATGGTTTCCCAGCCGTTTACGCCCACAGCAGCCAGAAAAGTAAGCAGGCATAGCACAACCAGGGTGGTCATGGCCGAACCGAAACCCCAGGTGATGTCTTTTTGAGGATTCACCGATTCTTCTGCTACATTGGCCAGGCCTTCAATACCCAGAAAAAACCAGATAGCAAACGGCAAGGCCGCAAAACTGCCCGACCAGCCGTTGGGTAAAGCATTTACCTGCAGGTTTTTAAACTCAAAATCCGGAAAAACCACAACCCAGAATATTATCAGCCCCAATACGGCCAGTATGGTAATAACCAGCTCAAATGCAGACGCCAGTTTAGTGCCGAGTATGTTCAATAACGTAAATAGAATATACGCGGTTATGGCAATGCCTGTAACTGAAAACTGCGGAAATATAACATGGAAGTAAGAACCTATACCCACCGCAATGGCAGGGGGTGCAAAAAGAAATTCAATGTTTTGAGACATCCCGGCCAGGAATCCCCATTTTTTGCCCAGGGCCCTGTTGGCGTAGTCGAAGGCCCCACCAGCCTTCGGAATGGCACAAGCCAGTTCGGCATAGCTCAAAGAAAAAGTAATATATAGTATAATTACTATGAAGGTGGCAACTGCCATGCCTAATGTTCCGCCTTTTTCAAGGCCTAGATTCCAGCCAAAGTACATGCCAGAGATTACGTATCCAACGCCTAAGCCCCACAATAGCGTAGGTGTAAGGCTTTTTTGCAGTTTTTCTTCTTGTGATGGTGCCATGTGTAAATTTATCAATTACTTCTAATAAAAGAAACGAAGGCATTTAAAAAAGACAATTTATTTTGGCAGTTTGGCCGGATGAACTTAAATTTGTGCAAATTTAAATACCATCATTATTAACATGAGAAAGTTGAGCGTGTTATCATTTGCAATTGTTGCTGTTTCGTTGGCTTCATGCAATTATCAAAAGACTAACAGAATTGAGCAAAAGGATGTCCGCAAGGGTGATGAGTGGGTTTATGGTGTAAGCCCCGATTCGGCCGCAAGACAGTTAAAGAATAAATATACGGCTAACCCTGACCTCGAGAAACGTGCCAACGAGATTCGCGAGAAGTTGTACGGGAAAACCGGAGCTTAATTATTAGCTCACAGTATAGGCATTTACAATTGGTATGGGGCTTCTGGCAATTCGTACTTTTGTAAAATGCCTATTTTTGTTTTTTGAACTTCACACTAAAAATTCTGAAATGAATATAGCGCTAGTAACCGGCTCGGCGGGTTTAATAGGAAGCGAATCTGTAGCTTTTTTTGCTGAAAAATTTGACTTGGTAATTGGGATAGATAATAATCTTCGTTCTTATTTTTTTGGTTCGGAGGCCTCAACAGACTGGAACCGTAACCGGCTGGAAGAGCAGTTCAGTAACTACAAACATTATAATGCCGATATCCGCTCGGAAGAACAAATCGGCAAGATTTTCAACGAATACGGTCATGATATCAAGCTGGTTGTGCATACAGCCGCCCAACCCAGCCACGACTGGGCAGCCCGTGAACCATTTACTGACTTTACAGTAAATGCCAATGGAACGCTTGTAATGTTGGAAATGACCCGCAGGCACTGTCCGGATGCTGTGTTTATTTTTACATCTACCAATAAAGTATATGGCGATACGCCAAACTACCTGCCATTGGTAGAGCTTGAAACCCGTTGGGAAATAGACCAGGCACACCCTTATTATAAAAATGGTATAGATGAGCTGATGTCAATTGACCACTCAAAGCACTCTGTTTTTGGGGCGTCAAAAGTGGCGGCAGATGTAATGGTGCAGGAATACGGCCGTTATTTCGGTATGAAAACCGCCGTTTTTCGTGGTGGCTGTCTAACGGGGCCTAATCACTCAGGGGCACAGTTGCATGGTTTTCTTGCTTATCTTATGAAGTGTGCCATTACCGGAAACCACTACACCATTTTTGGTTACAAAGGCAAGCAGGTAAGAGATAACATTCATAGCTGGGACCTCGTGAATATGTTCTGGCATTTTTATAATGCGCCTCGCCCGGGTGAGGTTTATAATGCCGGTGGTGGCCGTTTTGCTAACTGTTCAATGACAGAGGGAATAGCCTTATGTGAAGAAATAACAGGTAATAAAATGAATTACAGCTACGCAGAAGATAACCGCAGCGGCGACCATATCTGGTATATTTCTGACCTTACCAAATTCAAGACGCATTATCCAGAATGGACCTGGAAGTATGATCTGAAAGAAACACTCACCCAGATGTTCGGCAACATCAGCAAGCGTGTTTAAGACGATATCAAACGAAAAAATCCTGATCTGTGAAGGCCAGGATTTTTTCGTTGATAAAGACTAAGATGATGATTACCTCATTCTATCGGCATCTCTTACTATTTTTTCATCGCGGCGAATCAGCCGGTTAGCTATCCAGTTGAATACCAGCGCCGCAAACGCAGCCCAGAAGCCTATTCCAAACTCACCCTGTTGCTCAGGGGCAAAAAACTTGGTGCCTTCAAATTGTATAAGATACACCGTTGCTCCCAGCAAAGCGGCACCAATCAGCGAATTTAGTGCCACAAAAAGCATCTGCCGTACACGGTTCTTATACTGAAAAATGGTAAATATAGATACCCCGGCCGAAACAACAGCCAATATGGCCAGATAATATACCGGTTTGGCAACGGCTGCCAGGGTGCCTTTCATGTGTGCCAGATAATAAGGGCTTAGTATGGCTTCTTCTCCTGTACCTGCCTTATGCCATATCGGGGTAGCCATAAACAAAATCATACAAATAGCTGTAAGAAGCAATAACAAAGATTGGGGGCGTTGTAACATTTCAACAATACGTTAATAATTCAAAATTTAAAACTTCTGCAAAGGTAAAGAATCAGGCAAATCGTTTCCGATTCCTCGGTCTTTTTTTATTGATGGGTCAGCATCTTGATAATTTCACCGTGTTCAGGGTATTCAGATACCAGTTTTTCTCTGGCGCCGAGCTCAAAATCAGCAAAATCAAATCCGGGCGCTACTGTACAGCCAACCAGCGAAAAACCATCAGCTTGCGCAGGTTTGCTGCCAAACCAAACGCCGGCAGGTACCACGGCCTGAAACACCTCACCGTTTTCAGGGTTATTGCCCAGCTTTATGGTTTGCACCAGCCCTTGATTATCAATATAGAAAACATAAAGAGGTGAGCCGTAATAAAAATGCCAGATTTCGTCTGACTTTATGCGATGGAGAGCCGAGAACTGGTGGCCTTCAAGCAAAAAATAAATTCCGGTGCTGAAATTTCTGTCGCCTTCAAAACGTTTTGGAAGAGCATCTTGTCGAATGGTTTCGGCTGCACGGTAATTCTCGGCAAAGTAACCGCCTTCAGGGTGTGCCTGCATCTGATATTTTTCAATCCAATATTGAGCGGTTTTCATTATTAATGTGGAATTAGATGAACGAATATCTTAATTTTGGGCAAATATTAAAAAGAACCGGAGTCGTCAGAAAATCTTAATGAAAAGTAAATTTATAAAAATCCTTTCTATTGTCGGCGGAATCATCGTACTAAATGTGCTGGCGTCGTTCGTTTTTTTTCGTCTAGACCTCACCGAAGAAAAACGATATTCTATTTCTGACGCCACTAAAAGCCTGCTTGAAAACCTGGATAAGGAAGTACTGATAAAAGTTTATCTGGAAGGAACCGAGTTGCCCGGAGGATTTGAAAGATTGAAGCGAGCTGTAAATACTACGCTGGATGAATTCAAGGTGTATGGCGGTAAAAACATTGAGTTCAGGGCCATAGACCCCAACGCAGAAAATGACACCAAAAAACGTGAAGAGTTTTACGCCGAACTGATGAAGCGGGGCATGCAGCCCACACGCGTGGTTGATACCAAAGGTGGGCGTCAGGTCGAAAACATCATATTTCCTTATGCAGTAGTTACTTTTGAGGGTAAAGAGGTGCCGGTTTTGTTGTTAAAAGGTACCGAAGGCAGAACCGCACAAGAGAAACTGAATCAGTCGTACGAAAATGTCGAATATGAACTGGCAACGGCTATCAGAAAACTGACACTTAAAGAGAAGAAGAAAATAGGTTTGCTGACCGAATTTACCAAACTACAGCCCGTTAATTTTGCTGATTTGATTACCTCGCTTCAGGAGCGTTACGAAATTTACATTGTTGATGCCAGGCTATCTCCAACTTTTGATGGCCTTGATGCGCTGATTTTGCCCAAACCTGACTCTCCGATTGACGACAGCACCAAGTATAAAATAGACCAGTTTGTAATGAGCGGCGGGCGCGCCTTGTTTTTTGTTGATGGCCTTAAAGTAGATTCGGTAAGTCTGGAAAGTACATACGCCCAGCCACTGGAATTGAACCTGACCGACCTGTTTTTTAAATATGGTGTGCGTATCAACAGCAATATTGTGAAAGACGGCGCCAGTTCGGCGGCTATTCCGATGGTGGTAGGTAACATAGGCGACAAGCCTAATATTCAGCCCATACCATACCGTTATTTTCCGGTTATTAACAATTTTGGCAAAAGCCTCATAACTAATAATCTTGATTTGATTTTCTGTCGCTATGTAGCCTCTATTGATACAGTTAGTTCGCCGGGTATTCACAAAACCCCCTTGTTGATGACAACCCCCTACACAAAAGTACTCAATGCCCCTGCATTGGTTACCTACAACGAAGCGCATACCGAAACCCAACAGGAAGATTATAACGCCGGCATAAATGTTATAGCCTATTTGCTGGAAGGCAGGTTTGAGTCGCTCTACAAGAACAGACTGCTGCCGTCAGACCCCAACTATAAAACATTTAAGGCCGAAAGCACACCTACTAAAGTGCTGGTTTGCTCTGATGGCGATTTAATTGTGAACGACATTAATCCTAAAACCGGTAATCCTTTGCCCTTAGGGTTTGATAAAACCACCCGGCATATTTTTGGTAACAAAGATTTTGTAATGAACGCCATTGACTACCTGATTGACGAAAACGGGGTGATTCAGGCACGTGGCAAAGAAGTAAAACTGCGCCCCCTTGACAAACTACGCACCCGCAACGAACGCACCCAATGGCAGGTTATAAATATTGGTTTGCCTTTGGGCGTATTAGCCTTGTTTGGTGTTCTTTTATTTGTGCTTCGCAAAAGAAAATTTGCTTCTTAAAGGGTAATTAAATCTTATAATCAAGTATTTATAAAAGTTGTGCCTCTTCAAAAATGTTTGGGCTTATTTAGCGCGCCCTGTTACTGCAACAATTGATACTTTTCAAGTATTTTTCAGCAACTTTAGTTACATTAGGCTTTTATTTGGTGTCAGATGCAATTGGCCGGTCTTGTCTATTTACGGTTTGCGTTATTTTTTTGGCAAAGCTCATTTAGCAGATTCAGAAAGCCTCATTTTGGTATCCGATTAATCTAGCTGTAACTTTAGCCTTTGCCCCTGCCAACTATTGAAAACTAACCTGATTATGCCTGCAAATAATTTTAATATACAAGGGTTAACTGATGAGCAAGTACTAAAAGCCAGAGAGGCCTATGGCATTAACCAGTTAAGCTATAAGAAAGAAAACACATTCTTAGAAAATCTGTTGGGCATTTTTAAAGAGCCTATGCTCATTCTTTTACTGGTAGCAGCCTCTATTTATCTCATAAGCGGTAACGTGGGTGATGCGATCTTTATGACCTGCGCTATTATATTTCAGATTTCCATTTCTTTATATCAGGATTCAAGAAGTAAAAATGCACTTGAGAAACTGAAGGCGTTGTCGCAACCCAACTGCAAGGTTATTAGAAACGGCCAAATGGTTGAGATAAAAAGCGAAGCTCTGGTAGTTGGTGATAGTCTGGTGGTAGAAGAAGGCACGCTGATTACCGCTGATGGAGTTATTGTTCATTCAAATGATTTTTCAGTCAATGAATCTATACTGACAGGTGAGTCGATGGCAGTGCTTAAAGATAAAACCTCAGAAGATCACTTTGTTTACAGTGGCACAACGGTAGCAGGGGGCCTGGCTGTAGCAACTGTTACCGCTATTGGTAATGAAACCAGGCTGGGTAAAATTGGCAGTAGCCTGGAGGGCATAAAAGAAGAAAAAACACCATTAGAAAACCAGATTGCCAATTTTGTAAAAAAAATGGCAATGCTTGGGGCAGTAGTTTTTGTAATTGTGTGGGCCATTAATTTTATAAATACGCAACAGGTGCTTCATAGCCTGTTGCAGTCGCTCACGCTGGCTATGAGCATTCTGCCTGAAGAAATACCCGTTGCATTTACCACTTTTATGGCTTTGGGCGCCTGGCGCTTAATGAAAGAGGGCATTGTGGTAAAACAAATGAAAACCGTTGAAACCCTGGGCAGTGCCACGGTTATATGTACCGACAAGACGGGTACGCTTACCGAAAACAGAATGAGCCTGGCAAAATTATACCTTTTGTCGGCAAACAGAATATTTGAAGCGGGCGATGTTTTGAACGAACAGGAAAAAGAACTCATGGCTGCGGCCATGTGGGCAAGTGAGCCTGTTCCTTTCGACCCTATGGAAATAGCCCTGCATAATGCCTATGGTGAGGTGTCGGCCATTGATGAACGCCCGGATTATCGGCTGGTACATGAGTACCCTCTGAGTGGTAAACCACCCATGATGACACACGTTTTTGAAAACAAGGCCGGTAAAAGAAAGATAGCGGCCAAAGGCGCCCCCGAAGCCCTGATGAGCATTTCAGGCTTAACTGACGTTGAAACGAAACAGATTAATGAAGCCATAAATCTTTTGGCAGCCGATGGTTACCGTTTGCTGGGGGTAGCCGTAACCGAACACGCCGGTGATGTTTTCCCGGCTGCGCAGCAAGACTTTAAATTCAGTTTCAAGGGCATTGTGGCGTTTTATGACCCACCAAAACCTAACATAAAAGAGGTTTTGGAAGGTTTTTATAAGGCCGGCATTGATGTAAAAGTAATTACCGGAGACAACTCGGCAACCACGACATCAATTGCCAGGCAAATTGGCTTGAAAGGATATGAAACCAGTATTACCGGCGACGAACTGATGGCCCTGCCGGCTAATGAACTGAACAACAGTGTAATGAAAAACACGGTTTTTACGCGTATGTTCCCGGAGGCTAAACTTAAAATTATCAATGCCTTGAAAGCCAATAACCAGATAGTGGCCATGACAGGCGACGGCGTAAATGACGGCCCGGCTCTGAAAGCGGCACATATTGGTATATCAATGGGGAAAAAAGGAACCGAAATAGCTAAACAGGCGGCGTCTTTGATTTTGCTGGAAGATGATTTATCAAAAATGGTAGATGCCGTGGCCATGGGCAGAAAGATTTACGCCAATCTTAAAAAGGCTATCCAGTATATTATATCCATCCATATTCCAATAATTCTTACCGTGTTTATACCACTGGCGTTGGGGTGGGTATATCCTAATATTTTTTCGCCGGTTCATATTATTTTCCTTGAAATCATCATGGGGCCCACCTGCTCAATTATATATGAGAACGAGCCAATGGAAAAAAACACAATGACGCAAAGGCCAAAACCAATGTCTGTTACGTTTTTTAACTGGAAAGAGTTATCTACCAGTATTGGGCAGGGATTAGTTATCACTCTGGGTACGCTTTGTGCCTATGTATATGCCGTGCAGAACGGATACAGCGAAGCCCTGACCCGAACCATGGTTTTTACGGTTTTAATAACCGCAAATATTTTTCTGACGTTAATCAACCGTTCGTTTTATTACTCTATACTTACAACGCTGAGGTACAAAAATAATCTGGTTTTATTTATAGTCTCAATTACAACTTTTCTGGTAATGCTTATGCTATATTTAAAACCAGTTACAGTGTTTTTCGGGTTTCAGAGTCTTAACGCTTATCAGCTGATGCTCGCCATGCTAACGGGCTTTATTTCTGTTATCTGGTTTGAAATCGTTAAGTGGTTCAAAAGAATGAGCAAGAATCGTGCAGCGTAAAAAATTTATTCCCCGGAATCGTAAAATAAGTAAGAACTGCCCGGTTATATCTTGTAACCTATAGCGTTTGATACTTTGCTATTTAATGAATTTTTTATCAAAAAAATTACTACATTTAAAGCTCGAAATTATATCTCTTAATATCTATTTACGACCAATTAAACATGAACCTGTTTGAAATTAAAGAGCAACCGAAAGTCTACGATGTTGTTATTGTGGGCTCAGGTGCAGGTGGTGGTATGGCGGCATACCAGCTTACTAAGGCCGGAGCAAAGGTTTGCTTGCTTGAAGCGGGTGGATACTTTGATCCCGCTGACCCTAAATACATTACGCAATTAAAAAATCCTTGGGAGTCTCCTCGTCGTGGTGCCAGTACACGTACCCGCCCGTTCGGCGATTTTGATGCCGCCTGGGGTGGTTGGGATATTGAAGGCGAGCCATACACTGCTATGCCCGGCACTCAATTCCGTTGGTTCCGCTCAAGAATGTTAGGTGGTAGAACCAACCACTGGGGACGTATCTCGATGCGTTTCGGTCCGGACGATTTCCGCAGAGGCTCTATGACAGGTATCGGCGACGACTGGCCGACCAGCTATGAAGATTATGCACCATATTATGATAAAGTAGATAGATTAATCGGTTTGTTTGGTACTAAAGAAGGTATCCGTAACGAACCCGATGGTATATTTTTACCACCGCCCAAACCACGTCTGCACGAGCTGATGTTGAAGAAAGCGGCCACAGGTATTGGTATTCCGGTTATTCCTTCGCGTATGGCCATGCTTACCAAGCCAATCAACGATTCTCGTGGTGCCTGTTTCTATTGTGCACAATGTGGCAGAGCCTGCCAGGCTTATGCCGACTTCTCGTCGTCGTCAGTATTATGTATCCCTGCTGCTAAAACAGGTAATCTGACACTGATCAACAATGCCATGGTAAGAGAAGTACTGACAGACCCTAACACTGGTCTTTCTACCGGCGTTTCTTATGTAAATAAACTTGATTTAAAAGAGTATTCAGTAAAAGGTAAAATAGTTATTCTGGCTGCCAGTACCTGCGAAACCGCACGTATTATGCTTAACTCTAAATCGTCGAGATTCCAGAGAGGAATAGCCAACGACAGCGGTATCATCGGTAAATACCTGAACGACTCAACAGGGGCCAGCCGTTCTGCATTTATTCCGGCTTTGATGGACCGTAAACGTTACAACGAAGACGGTGTTGGTGGTATGCACGTATTTACGCCTTGGTGGGAAGATAACAGCAAACTGGATTTCCCGCGTGGTTACCATATTGAATATGGTGGCGGCATGGGTATGCCTGGCTTTGGCTTTGGTGGTGGCATTGAGCGTGTAAACGGGCTTTTCCCTGATAAAAACGGTAACAAAAGAAAAGCGGGTGGCTACGGCTCACGTCTGAAAGAAGATATCCGCCTTACTTATGGGGCTTATATTGGTATGGCAGGCCGTGGAGAGCCTATTCCGTTAGAATCAAACTATTGTGAAATTGACCCGAACGGTGTTGATAAATACGGTATCCCAACGTTACGTTACCACTACAAATGGAGCGAAAACGAAATCAAACAAGCCAAACACATGCAGGATACTTTCGAGCAGATTATCCATGCCATGGGCGGTATTCCGTTGGGTAAAAAACCTGATGCCAGCAATAATTATGGTTTGGCTCAGCCGGGTGAGATTATTCACGAAGTAGGTACGGTTCGTATGGGTAACGACCCTAAGAAATCGGCTCTGAATGGCTGGCAACAAGCACACGATGTGAAAAATCTGTTTGTGGTAGATGCTGCTCCGTTTGTATCGCAAGGTGATAAGAACGTTACCTGGACCATCCTGGCGAGCTCATGGCGCACTTCTGATTATATCATTGAACAGAGAAAAGCAAAGAACATCTAAAACCATTTTCAAGACATGAAACGTAGAGATACACTAAAAGCACTTTCATTGAGTTCGTTGGGAATGGCCGTTTTACCAACCACCGACCTCGTAGCGGCTCCACCGGAACCAAAACCGTTTAAGACTACTCCGGCGCGTATTCCGGAAGAAATAGAGAGAGATAAAAAGATAATGGCTGATAAATTCCTGACTGCGTCAGAATTAGCCTCTATTGCCATATTAGTAGATATTATTATTCCGGCCGATAGTAAATCGGGTAGCGCTACACAAGCCGGCGTTCCTGCTTTTATCGAATTTATCGTAAAAGATATGCCGCAATATCAGACACCGATCAGAGGTGGTTTGAAATGGCTGGACAACCAGAGCGGCAAGCGCTTCGGCAAAACTTTTGCCCTGATTACGCCTGCACAACGCATTGAGATTATAGAAGATATAGCGTATCCGGACGATGTAAAACCGGAGTTTAGCCAGGGTGCCTCGTTTTTCTCACAAATCAGAAACCTGACTGTAACCGGCTTCTATACCACCCGTATGGGCTTTGATGACCTCGGTTATATGGGTAACACCCCTAACGAATGGAAAGGCGTACCGCAGGATGTATTAGATAAATACGGCCTGAAATACGACCCGCTCTATGATAAGCAAGACTGATAATCATAAGCCATATATTAACCAAAAAGCCCTGAGAGATATTCTTTCGGGGCTTTTTGGTTGTTTGTAAACAATAAAAACTTCAATACAACATCCTGAACCGTATCGTCTCTTCAATATCCTTAATCTCCTGTAAAAAGGCATCAGTATAGCCTTTGTCTATATCCATAATCACGTAACCTATTTTTTCGTTGGTTTTCAGGTACTGGCCATTGATATTGATGGCATGTTTGGCAAAAATATTATTGATTTTAGCCAGAATACCCGGTACATTTTTGTGGATATGCAACAAACGGTGCGAGTCTTTCAGCAGTGGCAATTGCAGTTCCGGGAAGTTGACACTGCCCGTGGTGCTGCCGTTGTTCATAAATTCCAGCAGGCGTTCAGGTACATAATGCCCTATGCTCTCCTGTGCCTCTTCGGTACTGCCGCCGATATGTGGGGTTAAAATCACGTTCGGCAAGCCTCTTAACTCATTAATAAACTCTTCATTATTGGTTTTTGGCTCGTAAGGAAACACATCTACCCCTGCGCCTGCTACTTTGCCTTCTTTAATGGCCTCTACCAGTGCAGGTACATCCACCACATGGCCACGGGCTAGGTTCAGAAATATCACACCCTTTTTCATTAGTTCAAACTCGCGCTTGCCAAAAATATTGGTGTTGTCTTTACGGCCGTCTATGTGCATACTTACCACATCGGCTACGCGTAGTACTTCTTCCAGTGAGCGGCATTTTTTGGCGTTTCCAATCGGCATTTTATCTACAATGTCGTAGAAGTACACTTCCATACCCAGTGCCTCACCAATTACCGATAATTGTGTGCCTATATGGCCATAACCAATCAAACCCAGTTTTTTACCACGTACCTCAAAGCTGTTATTGGCCGATTTATCCCATTTGCCGGCGTGCATACCCGTGCTTTTCTCGAAAATATTCCGGATAAGCATTATCATTTCGCCCACAGCCAGTTCAACTACCGAACGGGTGTTGCTGTAAGGCGCATTGAAAACAGCAATACCTCTGTCGGTACATTCCTTTAAGTCGACCTGATTGGTGCCAATGCAAAACGCCCCGATAATCATTAGTTTATCGGCATTTTCAAGTACTTTTTTGGTAACATTGGTTTTTGAGCGGATACCCAGTATAGAAACCCCTTTTATTTTCTCTGCCAGTTCGGCTTCATCCATCGCTCCTTTGTGGAATTCCACATCAAACCCTTCAAATTTGAAAGATTCAATAGCTACCGGGTGTACATTTTCTAACAAAAGTACCTTAATGCGGCTCTTGGGATATGACTGGCTGCGAGGTAGTTTGTTGAGGTACAAAAACTCATCGAGCGACGGCACTACGTGATCAGCAATGGCCACTACTTTTTCGCGTTCAACATTTTCGGTAAAGGCGTAAAAGCGGTTGGCAAGGCCAGAGGCTCTCAGCTCATAGTCGGTGTAACCATCACCAATGGCATAAACGTCGCCTTCCAGATTCAGCGAGCGCAGCAGGTTAACTTTACCATTGGCATGTGCCAGCACGTTGTCGTTGTCAACGCCAATAATGTTGCCTTCTGCATCAAAAACAAAGTTATTGGCATATACTTTATCTTCTCTCAGGCCCATGGCTGTTACCACAGGTACAATAAACTCTTTAAATCCGCCTGATATTATCAGAATATTATCGGCATACTCACGCAGGAATTTCTCATTTCTTTGAAAAGAGTCAGATACCTTGGTATGCAGTAAGTCAACAAGTTTTTCAATATGGCCGCGGTTAGCGCTAAGTAACTCTATTCTTTTGTGCAGGGCTTCGCCGAACGAAATCTCGCCGTTCATGCCCATTTCGGTTAGTTTTCTTATTTCGCCTACAATTTTTTCCTGATTGGCATTACCCATCAGGGCTATATTGGCTAATTCGTCAAGCCCTTCTACTTTAGTAAAAGTACTGTCGAAATCAATTATAAAATACGGATTGCTCATGGATAACAAAGTCTCTTAAAAATAGGTGTTGATGTTAAAGCCTGATTAATATAGGTTTATTGCGGATTTTGCAACGCAATCTTGATATGCTCCAGATGGTGTTTACTGTGCCAGGCGCCCATGTGTAAGGCCTGCGTTAAAGTCACGTTCATTTGCCGGCCTACATGGAAAAAGCTCTTGTTGAAGTCGGCGGGCGACATTGATTTCAGCAGGTGAACCCAGCGTTTATGCGTAGCTTCCAGTAGTAGCAGGGCATCTGCAAGAGGTACGGTTTCTACCTCCGGATTATTCGCCCAGCCATTTATATTTGAGCCGTATCCCTGTGTGTTATCTTCACAAAGCGTTTGTTTAAAACGGGCAAAATGCAGAATATGCATATCTGAAATATGCACCACTATTTTATGAATACTCCAGGCGCCTTCGCGATAAGACTGCGCCAGTTGCTCTGCCGACAGGTTTTTAGTCAACTCGGTATATTTAGCCGGATATTGCTCTATAATGCTTACATTCTGGGCCATTTCTTCTTCAGAATACAGCTCTTCGGGTTTCCATTTGCCAATCGGAAACTGGCGCTCTTCGAGAGTCATTGCTTTAGGGAGGTTTTGTTGCAGCTCAAATTTACAGACTATTTCAGACCTAAAAACGAGCTAAGCTATTGATTTTCAATAAATAAACGAAATGTCAAGATTATTCTTGATATAATGCAAAATATCAATAGTTGATGAAGAAGAATGCAAATATAGTAATTTTTCAGGGAACTGGGTCATAACCATGGCCTCCCCAGGGATGACAACGGCCTATTCTTTTGACGGTCAGTAAAAGGCCTTTAAAAAAACCATGTTTCTGAAATGCTTCTACTGAATACTGAGAGCAGGTAGGTGTATAGCGGCATGAGGCCGGAAACCAGGGAGAAATACCTGCCTGATAAAGACGAACCAGAAAAATGGCGATGTGCTTCATGAGCTATTCGAATAAAAAGTATAAAGTAACTGTATGCGTAGTGAGCCTGTCGATGCCTTCCATGGTTGTGCCGGCAGCGGAAGAACGATTTACCAGATTGGCCAGGCCATGAGAAAAATGCAGCTCTGGTGCAAACTTAAAATACTCTCTGAAAATCTCAAGCCCGGTGCCGTATTCCAGGCTGAAATCGCTGGCTTTTGAGTTAAACTGCGTGGCATTTCTTCTCTTAATGGGGTTGGTTTCTATGGCATATCTGACCCCGCCAAAAACATACATCCGCACGTTACCACGTCTTAAAGACTTGTACTTTACCATAAGCGGGAGTTCGAACCAGGCGCTCTCGCGTGATTCCTTTCTCTCTTCAAACGGGGGTGTAGAAGCCGGGTCTATGTATCTGATATCAATTTTTCTGTTATACAGGGCTACTGTGGGTAATATCCTGAAATCAAAGAAATCATTGAGCTGAATGTTGGCCACCCCACCCAGTTTCAAGCCAATGGTTGTCGGAGAAGAAACTGCATAATTGTTATTGGCTGAATTCATGAAGTAATTGTTGAACTTCATGTTCAGGTGTGTAAAAGGTATGCCTACAAAATAGCCAAATTTAACAGTTTTGGCATCATAGTCAGCCTGATAGATGCGTTTATTCATTTGCGCCCGGGCAGGCAAAAATAAACAAACCGCTATAAGAAAGCACGCCATTCTAAACAGAAAGGCTTTTTTTTGTGAGGTAATCAGGGTTAGTGAAAAGGATACTTGGTAATTTTTCATTCAAACAAAAGAAAAGGAATCATCCATAATTCTGAAACACCCGTCAGGCCTTTTTCTTGCCGATATAGACCGTACAAATGCCAAAAGTAAGAGGCACACGTCTGGTTTCTGAATAGCCGGCCCGCTGAAATACACGAAGGAAATCGTCTCCTTCAGGAAATGCTTTGACCGACTCAGGCAGATAACTGTAAGCCGCGTTGTCTTTAGAAATTATTTTCCCGATTAAGGGTATAATAGTAGAATTATAGAACCAATATAGCTGCTTGATTATGGGTGCTTTTGGTTTTGAAAACTCAATGATTAAACAAGTGCCGCCGTCTTTAGTAACGCGATACATATCGGCAAGCCCTTTTTCAAGGTTTTCAAAGTTCCTTACTCCAAAAGAAACGATAACGGCATCAAAAGTATTGTTTTCAAACAGTAATTTCTCTGAGTCGCCGCTTCTGAGTTCAATTACCTTGTCAAGACCCAGCTTCTTCATTTTTTCGCGACCCATAGCCAGCATCCCTTCAGAGATGTCTACACCTATCACTTTTTCCGGCTTCAGTTGTTTTACGGCTTCAATGGCCAGGTCACCGGTGCCGGTAGCAATATCCAGAATTAATTGTGGTTTGGCCGAACGAAGCATTGAAATGGCTTTTTTTCGCCACCAAACATCAATGCCCACACTCAATAAACGATTCAGCAAATCATATTTTGGCGAAATGTTGTCAAACATCTCAGCAATTTGCTCGCGTTTTCCTTGTTCTTTTTCTTTATAAGGTACTACCATGTTCTAATCTCCGGAAATCTTTATACAATAACAAACAACAAAGGTACAATCACAATTCCATATTAGATAGATTTTAGGCTGATAAATGCGTTGCGGGCCTAAATTATTTCAAACAAAAAAATAACGGAATATCCCACAAAAAGGTATGTCCGCCATACCTTTTCAGCCGTCAAAAACTACATATAAACGCTTAAAATTTTACTATATACGTACCCGGGTGTATGGGCAGCTCTGAAAAGTTTTTGCCATTTTTTTTTGTTTTTTATTGGCCTGACATTCAATAAGATACAATTTTTTATGCGCTTTTGTTAGCTGCCAGTTCCAACTAATGTTTTTCAAACTGTATCCCTGTAACAAACAAATCCAATAAAAAATCATGAAAAAAATCATTTTAAGTGTTGTTTCGGTAGCCATTTTATTTGCTTGTTCAAAAGAAGAAACCACCACCCCACAACTATCGCTAAACGACCAGTTTAATGTTTCTGCTGAAGGCTGGAGCGCCGACTTTGCAGATTATCCGATTGGCCAGGAAACGTTCTACGAATTGACAACCAAAAAAGATGCTAAATTACCTGCGCCTCTTGATACCCTCAAAAAAGGATTCAGGATTTCAGGAAACAACCACAGCGACGACCTCTTCATGTTTCTAACCAAGAAAATGACCGTACCTAAAGCCAACCAGTTTTACAAAGGTACGTTCGAGGTTGAATTTGCATCTAATGCACCAGATGGTTCGGTAGGTGTTGGCGGGTCGCCGGCTGAAAGCGTGTATGTAGGTATTGGCCTTACTTCAACAGAACCGAAAAAAGTAGCCAATAATACCACCAAGAACTATGAGATGAACATCAAGAAAATGCAACAGGCTACCAGCGGAGACGACATGAAGGTAATTGGCAATGTGGCCAACGGAACCACCGAAAGCAAGTACAAGCTGGTAAAAAGAACCGGAGAGTTTACCGGTAAGTCTGATGCCAACGGTAACATTTGGGTAATTGTAGGAACTGACTCAGGTTTTGAAGCTACCACAACACTTTACTACACACAAATTAAAGTAGATTTAAAAGAAGTAACATCTAAGTAGTAATTCTGGCACGGCAGGGCATCTGCTCTGGTTAATGATTTCAGTAATTTGCATTTATGGATATTGTTTTTTAGAAAACTTTACGATAAATGTCTTTCGGTAATTAAAAAAAACACAGGCCCGGCAAACTTTTGCCGGGCTTTTTTATGCTGCCTGGTTTATTTACGTATAATAATGTTTTTTTGGTTACATATTTATTTAGGCACATTTGTTGCTGTTAATTAGTGACCCAAAATATGGTAGAAAGTGATTTGTTTTTTTACTCGTATTTTTCAATAAGATTTTTTTTAACTTGTATTCGGATACCGGCTCGGAAGTATATACTTTAACAGGATATTCAAACAGGCATTTAGGGAGCACAGGTGGGGGAAACCGGTTTTGTTAAAAGGCCAGAAACTATTTATAAGGTAGATGATTAGTTGTTTTCGGTACATCAACCAATGCTTTGCATTAGCCCTGACAGGAGTTATCTTATTAGGGCTGTCTTCTTTTGCATTTGCGCAGCCTTTTAAATCTGGTGAATTAGATTTACGTAAAGCAGATTTTTCTCACAATAATAACCATATCGATCTTTCAGGCGAATGGGGCTTCTACTGGAACAAGCTGTTACCCCCCGGGCAGGCAACCAATACCAGGCCTGATTATTACATACCGCAAACTACTATCTGGAACAACCTGAAACAACTGGGTGAACCATTCAAGGCATTTGGCTACGCCACCTACACACTTAAAATTTATATAGACCACAAGAAAAACCCCCAGATATCTTTTTTTATACCGGCAGCTTATTCGAGCTATAAAATATGGATTAACTGCCAGGAACTTTCTGAAAACGGGGTGGTGGGTACTTCTAAAGAAACCTACAGCCCTTACTGGCTACCGGTTAAGAAGATGTATATGGTGCAGTCAGACACCCTGCATCTGGTAATGCAAGTGGCAAATTTTGACCATTACCGTGGTGGTTTTTCGCAGCCAATCATACTGGGCAGTAATCAGTTTATGGAAGACCTCTGGATAACCGAGCTTTCAATAGTGCTGATTCTGACGGGTATTCTGCTGATGGTTTCCCTAATATTCTTCGGGCTTTATTTCCTAGGGCAGAGAGACCCCGTTGTGATATACTTTGCCCTTTATTGTCTGGTTTACATTTACAGACTTATAGGTGTAGATAAAATTTATTACATTAATCAGGCCATACCCGGCATTGATTTCCGGATTACATTCTTTCTTGAATACTTTACCATATTCTTTTGCATTTATTTGTTTGCGAGGTTCCTCAAGGCCTTGTATCCGCGTAAAAATGTTGTGATAGACGTAGTAGAGTTTATTTGTATAGTTTACATTATCTCACTTGTTGTATCGCCTGTTTATTTCATTACGTATATTTCGCAGGGGTTCTTTTTTATTATTCTTTTCTTTGTTTCTTATAATTTATATAAGGCGCTACAGGCATTTATTCATAAGAAAAAAGGCTCTGTATTTGCCATGCTGAGTATGTCTTCTTTAGGCCTGGCAGTGGCGCTGAATATCCTGGGTTATTTTGGTTATATACAGCCGTCTTCCTATTATCTTTTCTTTGGGTATTTTGGGTTTATTTTCTTTCAGGCGCTTATTCTTTCTTACAGGTTTGTTTATTCGTTTCGGAAAGCCAGAGAAGAGGCCGAACAGGGTGCCAAGGCCAAGTCGGAGTTTCTGGCCAATATGAGCCATGAAATCAGAACACCCCTCAATGGCGTAATCGGTTTTACTGATTTGCTAATGAAAACCAAACTGGATAATACACAGCAGCAATATATGTCTACCGTTTTTCAGTCGGCCAATACATTGCTTGATATCATTAATGATATTCTGGACTTCTCTAAAATTGAAGCAGGAAAGCTGGAGATAGTGGCCGTAAAGACTGATATTCATGAATTGCTTACCCAGGTTACAGATATTATTACTTTTCAGGCAAGCCAGAAGAGCCTGGAAGTGCTGCTCAATATTCCGGCTAATGCACCCAGATACATCTGGGTAGATGTGGTTCGTTTAAAACAGATTCTGGTTAATTTGCTCAGTAATGCAGTTAAATTTACAGAAACCGGAGAAATAGAATTAAAACTGGAGGTTCTGGGCGATGTAAAGCATAATCTGAATACTTTCAGGTTTACCGTAAAAGATACAGGTATTGGCATTGCACCGCAGAATCAGGAACGGATTTTCCATGCGTTCTCGCAGGAAGACTCCTCTACCACCCGCAAGTTTGGTGGTACTGGCCTTGGGCTCACTATCTCTAATAAACTACTGGCTCTAATGTACAGTGAACTGAAAGTAGAAAGTGAGCTGAACCGTGGTACAACTTTTTATTTTGACCTGAAGCTTAAATCAGAAGAAGGTGAATCTGACGAATGGGAAAACCTGGATTTGTTTAAAAGGGTTTTAATTGCTGACGACAATAAGACGAACCGTACGTTGTTGAAAAGTATGCTCGATTTACGCGAAATAAGCTATGAAGAAGCAGTGAACGGTCAGGAAGTACTGGAGATGTTAGAAAGAGGTAAAAAGTTTGACCTGCTCATTATTGATTACCACATGCCGTTTCTGGATGGCCTTGATACCGTACGCATTTTACGGCACGAGCCAAAGTATCATGCCAGAAAGCTACCGGTTATGCTGATATACAGCTCAAATAACCATGAATACATCAACTCCGAATCTGAGAAATTACATATCAGGAAAAGGCTGGTGAAACCTGTAATTATGCAGAGGGTATTTGAGGCGATGTCGAATATAGCAAGGAAGTCAATTGAGGAGGTTCAAAAGTCTGAAACACCCAACCCGCTGCAATATATAGACGACCGAACCCTGACCATATTAGTGGTGGAAGACAACAAAGTAAATATGCTTTTTGCCAGAACCATCTTTAAGTCGGTTTTTCCTTATGGCAGAATTTTAGAGGCCGAAAACGGAAAATTAGCCGTAGAAATATTTAAGACTGAAAATCCGGATATAATATTTATGGACATGCAAATGCCTGAAATGAACGGGCTGGAAGCAACCCAGGTGATTCGTGAAATGGAAACCCCTGAAAAACGGGTACCGATTATAGCCTTAACAGCCGGAACAGTAAAAGGTGAAAAAGAAAAATGCCTGGACGCCGGAATGGATGATTACATTACCAAGCCATTTATAAAAGACACAGTAGTTCGGGTTATTCAGAAATATCTGGGTGGCGAATAGCGTTTATCTGCTAAACCATTGCAATTTACAGGCACTCACACTTTATATGTGCCTGCAACTTGGTAGTGTTGCCAAGTTTAATTTATTTTGTTGCTTACTTCTACAAAAAAGATGCCCACAAAGATTTTTTTTAGCGCCATTGAAAACGAAATCAGTCATCTGAACTATGGCGAGAGCCCGGCAGAGTTGTATCAACCCATTGATTATCTGATGTCTATCGGCGGTAAGCGGATACGCCCTTTACTTACGGTTATGGCTACCCATATATTCTCAGATAACTGGCAACAAGCCATTCGCCCGGCCATTGGGGTAGAGGTATTCCACAATTTTACTCTCATGCATGACGACATCATGGATGCAGCTCCTTTAAGGCGTGGAAAACCAACTGTTCATGAAAAATGGAACCCGAATGTAGCTATTCTTTCTGGTGACGTAATGCTGATATGCGCCTATGAATTACTGACTGACGTGAACGACCTTATATTTAAGCAGGTAATTAAAAGATTTAACCGCACAGCAGCCGAAGTATGCGAAGGCCAGCAGCAGGATATGAACTTTGCTACCCGTAACGATGTAACGGAAGAGGAGTATATTGAGATGATCAGGCAGAAAACCTCTGTTTTATTAGGGTTTGCGCTTGAATTAGGTGGAATGATAGCCAAAGCTGACCAAACCACCACAAAATTATTGTTTGAAATAGGTACCAATCTGGGTATAGGGTTTCAGCTGAAGGATGACATACTTGATGTGTACGGCGACCCGGAGAAATTTGGCAAACAGGTAGGCGGAGATATTATTGAAAACAAAAAAACGTTTTTATTGATAGAAGCACTTGCACAGGCCAAGGGTAGGGCAGAAGAGAAAGAATTGCACCAATGGCTTGCAGCCCCGGTTTTTGATAAAAATGAAAAAGTAAAGGCAATAACTACCATTTATGATTCGCTTGGCATCAGGCAACTGGCTGAGGCCAGAATGAACGATTACTTTAATAGAGGGTTGAAAGACCTTGAGAAACTGGTGGCTCCGTCTGAAAAGAAACAGCCCCTGCTTGAATTGATACAAATGCTGATTGAACGCGAAAACTAAACCATAATGTCTATAACCATTGTTATTATTATTGTTACGTCGGTAGTAAGTATTGCTGCATTCAGCAATAGTAGATTGACGTACCAGTATATTCTTAATCCTTATACAGTACACCGCCGCAACGAGTGGTGGCGATTACTCACCTCGGGCTTTTTGCACGGCGACTTCGGGCATTTGTTCTTTAATATGTTCAGTTTATACATATTCGGCGACGGCGTAGAGGCATATTTTGGCGCTATATTCGGTGCCAAAGCCGGATTCTTTTATTTGTTACTTTATTTAACGGGCATTATAGTAGCCAATTTACCAGATACTTTCAGTAAGAAAAATAACTCGGGTTACAATGCGCTTGGTGCATCGGGCGGGGTGGCCTCGGTAGTTTTTGCCTTTATTATGTTTGAGCCCACTGCCAAAATGGGCTTTATTCCTTTGCCTCCTATTATTCCGGCCTGGATATTTGGTATTTTGTATTTGTTGTATTCAAGATACATGGCTCAAAAACAGTACGACAACATTGGCCATACGGCGCACATCTACGGTGCTTTGTGGGGTGTTGTATTTGTTACGCTTTCGTATCCGTCTATCATTACGCTATTCATCAGCAAAATTGCCAATAGTTTTTAGTAATGTTTAAAATCTTACAGCAGCCGTATCCTTTTCACCATAAGTCCGGAAAAAACCGTTTCTGGAAAAGTTTGGCAGAGGGAAGCGGCGTAGCCCTGTTTTTTATCATTTTTAAGCCTTTTGGCCTCAGCGAATGGGAGCATCCTTATAAAATTTGGGTACTGACAGGCTTTGGGGCTATTGTCAGTATCTGCACAGCTATACATCGGTTTGTGCTGCCTTCGGTTTTTCCGCGTGTCTACAATGAAAAAGTATGGGTTGTCTGGAAAGAAATTGCAGATATACTGCTGCTGCTTGCGCTTATTACAATTGCCAATATGCTGTATTCCAGCTTTTTTTTCAGGTATGTTCCATTTTCAGTTACGGGCTTTCTGGCAATGTTCTTTATTGTAGCGCTAATTGGCCTGATACCCATTTCTTTCGGGGTAATGTCTAACTACATTATTCAGCTTAAAAAATATAATCAGACTATCATAGTGCAAGCAGTTAATGCTACCACAAAAGAAGAAGAAAAAGGAATTACTTTAAAACTGATAGCCGAAAACGAGAAAGATGTTTTAGAGCTGAAAGCTGACGATTTGCTTTTTATTGAGTCATCAGACAATTATTCTACTATAGTCTACAATCAGGCACAAACCCTCCAAAAAGTTTTACTGAGAAGTAGTCTGACTCGTTTAGAGAACCAGATAAAACAGCCCGCTATTGTTCGTTGCCACAGGTCTTACATTGTTAATCTCAGCAAGGTTGAGAAGGTAACCGGTAATGCCCAGGGGTATAAATTGCATCTGCAACTGTTTGAATTGACAATTCCTGTAGCCCGCAAGTATTCTGAAATTGTTGATAAACTTAAATAATCACTACCGGTTAAAACAACCGGCTTTGTCATTCTTCCCTCAAGCCTGTCAATCTCCCGTCTGCTTTGTCAAACATCCCAAAGGATTGATAACCAGCCCTTTCATTTGGTGTCATTTATTGGTCTGATATAAATTTGTGTCATCAAAAACACGAACTTAAATCAATCAATCCGATGAAGAATCTAATCAGAACCATTGCTTTTTCAACCATTCTTGGTCTTGTTTCTACGATTTCTTTTGCACAAAACAAATATAGTGTTACCGTGGTAGTAAACGGCATTCAGTTGCGCCAGGGCAAAGTTTATGCTTCTATCACCAATGATGCTGGTAGTTTCCCGAGAGGAGGTATCAAATCTGCCATTGCAGAAGTAACCCCTGCCGGTGAGGTATCTTTAAAGTTTGAGAATATACTGGAAGGTAAATATGCCATTGTGTTGTATCAGGACCTGAACGATAATAAACAACTGGACATGAACGGAGAAATGCCGGCAGAGCCTTTTGGGTTCTCGAACGTAACTATGCTGATGGGGCCTCCGAACTTTGACCAATGCGCCTTTGATGTAAATGAAAACAAAATAATTGCTATTGGTCTGATGGCATTCTGATAAGCCTTTTTTTATTATTCTTTCAATTCAGAAAAATACAAAACTATGGAAAAGCTAATTTTCAATTTCTTTCTGGTAATACACGTTATCTGCGGATTCCTTTCTTTATCTACCGGCTTGGTAGCTATGATAGCCGAAAAGGGCAAAAAGGCACATAACATAAGTGGTAAGATATTCTATTGGGCTATGCTGGGGGTGTTTGTAACTACTATTGTTTTCTTTGTTATTTACCCCGCACAATTGAAGTATCAGTTCTTTCTTACGATAGGCATCATTAGTTTTTACCCTAATTTTTCGGGCAAAAGGTTATTGAGTATGAAAAAGGCTATTTTTCCGCAATTAATTGACTGGGTTGCTGCCTGGGCCGTGGGTTTGTGCGGTGTGGTAATGTTGGGCTATTCTGTTTATGGATTTTTGCATCCGGAAGGATTCAATGGACTGGCCATTCTTTTTGCCATCTTCGGTATAGTTTGCCTTTTTAATGCCTATGGAGATTTGAAAATTTACCTCGGGTATCAGAAACCCGAGAAAATGCACTGGTTTTTAGGGCATGGAGGCAAAATGATGGGGGCTTACTCGGCTGCGCTAACGGCCTTTTGCGTAAACATTGTACCCAGATATTTGCCTGCCGGCACACCCGCATTTGTATTTATACTGACCTGGGTTTTACCCGGAGTTGCAATAGGGGTAGTTGCTGCCAGAATATTGAAAAAGTACAGATTGAAGTTTAATGTAAAAGCCGTAAAACCGGTTTTACAGGAAGCCTGATTAGTAAATATTGAAACTGTCGGCATCCAGATGCGCAGGGAAGTTTCGGCGGAATTGGTCTAAAGCTGTTTTATTGAGCGTATGTGTATGTAGTATTTCGTGGTCAACTTCGCGGAATAACACATTTCCCGCGAAATCAATAACAGCCGAATGCCCTGCATGTGGAACATCGTTGCCATCAAGGCCAACACGGTTTACTGCTACCACATAGCTCTGGTTCTCTATGGCACGTGCTACCAATAGGGAGTCCCACGGATACATGCGGACCTGAGGCCAGTTGGCTACATAAATGAGAACATCATACGCAAGGTTGGTGTTGCGGCTCCAGACCGGGAAACGGAGGTCGTAGCAAATAAGCGGGCAGATTTTCCAGCCTTTCAGTTCTTTGATAAGCCTTTGAGAGCCACCACTATACACCTCATGCTCGTTGCCCATCCTGAAAAGGTGGCGTTTATCGTAGGTGTCAACCTGGCCGTCAGGGCTTACCCAAAGCAGGCGGTTGTAAAATTTATTGTGTTCTTTTATAACCACACTACCCGTTATTACGGCCCCGGTCTGGGCAGCCATCTGTTGCATCCAGCGGGTAGTGTGCAGGTTCATGGGCTCAGCAACCTTGGCCGGAGCCATGGTAAACCCAGTGGTAAACATTTCAGGTAATATGATTATATCAGTAGGCGCTGTTATACCAAATATCTTCTCTTCCAGCATGGCACGGTTGGCTGTGGCATCTTCCCAGTACAAATGGGTTTGCACAAGCGTAACGCTTAAATCCTGTTGGGCGGTGGTAGTTTCAGCCATCTGATTGATTACTTAGGGAATTTCATGCGATAATCTACATCCACATCACCTTTAGTAATATTGGCCAGTTTTTTCTTCAGCATTTGTTTTTTCAGAGGCGTAATAAGGTCTGTAAACAAAATACCTTCAATGTGGTCATATTCATGCTGGATAATCCTGGCAGCCATGCTTTCAAAGGTTTCGGTATGTTCTACCCAGTCGGTATCAAAATACCTGATGGTTACAAACTCAGGGCGGTAAACATCCGCACGGATACCCGGTATGCTCAGGCATCCTTCTTCATAGGCCCATTCATCGCCGTCTTCTTCAATGATTTCGGCATTGATAAACACTTTTTTAAAATTTATGAGCGACTCATCAATATCTTCGTCAGTTTCGGCTCCTTCGTTAATTGGGGTGCCATCTACTACAAAAATGCGTAGGTCAAGCCCGATTTGCGGTGCAGCCAACCCAACGCCCGATGCCTTATACATGGTCTCAAACATGTCTTCGGCCAGTTTTTTCACATCAATTTCACCCGGCACAATATCACGTGCTTCTTTTCTCAGAACCGGGTCGCCATAGGCTACTATTGGATAAATCATTGTATTCTTAAAAATGCTAAGTGACTAATTTCTTACGGAGAATAATTCTATAATCTTCAATTTCTGCTTTTGGTTCAACCATTTCAATGCAGTATCCGTTTTTCAGTGCAAATATCAGCATGGGTCTGAACCGGTTGCGGGTTTTCAGCACAATAGCATTAAATCCCTGCTCTTTGGCCCATGCTTCCTGTTGGTCGGCCAGTTTCTGCGCAATCTGTAGCTTTCTGTAAGCCGGTAAAACACCTCCCAGCCATGTGTAAAAACTGCCGTCGTTATCGCGTTGATACCCTACTTTAAACCCTACAGGTGTTTGGTTGGCAAGCGCAACTAAAATCAGGAATCTGGTGTTAAATAAGCGTTCTTCGTAGGTTTTTTCTTCATAGTTTCCCTGCATAAATTCAGGGATTTGCTTAGAAATTGCTATGCATTCGGCAATGGTTCCTACCCGAACGTTACATTTGCACCTGTATTCATATCACAAAGTTACAAAACTGATGAATAATATTATTAATAAAAAAGTAAGGTTTGTTAATTTAGGTCTCATTGACTATCAGAATGGCTGGGATTTTCAGGAAAAACTCTTTGCCGAAATCATAGACCTGAAAGTAAAAAACAGAAGTCTTAGCCCTGAGCAACAATTACTTACACACAATTATCTGCTTTTTTGCCAGCATCCGCATGTGTACACACTGGGCAAAAGCGGAAAAATGGAAAACCTACTGCTGGACGAGCAGGGACTTGCAGCGAAAGAAGCCCGATTCTATAAAATCAATCGTGGCGGCGACATCACGTATCACGGGCCGGGCCAGCTGGTGGGGTATCCGATACTTGACCTTGAAAACTTCTTTACCGATATACACAAATATATGCGTTTACTGGAAGAAGGAATTATACGTACACTGGCTGATTTTGGTATTGATGCCGGAAGAATTGACGGCCTGACAGGGGTATGGATTGATTATAAAGAACAGAAGAATCCACGTAAGATATGTGCAATGGGCGTGAAGTCGAGCCGATGGGTAACCATGCACGGCTTTGCATTGAATGTAAACACCGATCTCGATTATTTCAGTAATATAGTACCCTGCGGTATTGACGACAAGGCCGTAACCTCATTGGCTCTGGAACTGGGCCGCCTGGTAGAAATAGACGAAGTGGCCGAAAAACTAAAGCGCCATCTGGCTGATTTGTTTGAAATGGAATGGGAGGTATCTGACGGGGATAAATCTGCCCTGATTAGCGTATAATTGTAATATTTCCTTGCTACAAATTATCTTGATTAAGATTTATTTTTAATTTTGAGGGAAATATAAAAACACCTGTTGAAAATTATAAACTAGGATACTTAAACCGAATAAAATAACAAAACTATAATAAATGGCAACTGAATATTTGGGAATTGATATAGGCGGCACAAATGTCAAAATGGGCATTGTTGAATCAGAAACAGGTAAACTTTCTAATTTTTATAGTCATGATACGGCAAGCTGGCGTAAATCAGGACATTTTATAGAACGCTTGGGCGATGCTATTGCTATTCAGTTAACAGAAAATAAAATCGTACAGAAAGTTGGGATCGGTGTTCCGGGTCTGATAACCAGAGACCGTTCTACATTAATTGAAATTACTGCCATTCCTGAAATAAACGGTATAACCATTATTCCGGATTTGAAAGAGCGTTTCCCGAATCATGATTTCTTCCTTGAGAATGATGCAAACGCTGCGGCTTTGGGCGAATACTACTTTGGCGAAGGCGATATCCCGGAAGATTATATCATGGTTACGCTGGGTACAGGTATCGGCGGAGCAGCGATTATAGACAAGCAGGTATTTAAAGGCGGTGGCGGTAATGCAATGGAGCCTGGTCATATTCCGTCAAAACATGGCAAAGTATTAGAGCGTAATATAGGTAAAAATGAGTTACTTGACCTGGCCAATGCCATGCGAAAAAACTATAATGGTAAAACCCAATTGCCTGCAGACGGTACTATCTCAACCACCGGTTTGGTAGCGGCAGCAGCAGAGGGAGATGAGCTGGCACAAAAGATATTCGACGAAGTAGGAGAAATGCTGGGCAGTGGTCTGGTGTCTATGATTAGAATCCTTGACATTACTACTATTCTGATTGGTGGTGGCTTATCTGCTTCATTTGACTATATCATGCCGTCAATCAATAAACAGCTGGAATACTGGCTTACACCTTATTACCTGAAGACTTTAAGTATCAGAAAAGCAACATTGGGCAATGATGCCGGCTTGCTGGGTGCAGCAAGCTTGTGTTTCTGATTTTTGAATAGAGATTTTGCAGGAAGTATTCTAAGGGGTACTTCCTTTTTTTATGATTTTTAACCACCTTACTCAGCCAATGGAACTATCTCATGCCATATCAGACGCTGTGCTGACACTAACGGGCATTTTTGTGTTTTTCCGCTATCTGCTCAGGCTTCCTTTGCCTGTTTGCTTAAGCTGGGGCGCCTTTGTTTTGTCTGTTACTTTAGCTGCTTTGTTTGGTACACTTCGTTTTTTGGGGGTGATGCCTTCTGCGGTTAAAATATCTGAACTTTTTCAGCATACGGCAGGTACCATTGGGGCATTTGGTTTGGTGTTTGCCAGTGTGTTTCTGGCGCTCAGAAAACCAATGCCGGCTTTACCGGTATATGAGGTTCTGGCTTTAGGTTTGGTAACTTTTAGCGTAGTAAGACTAACCGAAAATTATGCGCTGCTCAATACAATTCTGACGGTTTCAATACCTATTGTATTTTTAGCCGGTTTATGGGGGTTGTTTAGAGCGGCAAAGCAGGCATCTGTATGGCTGCTTTTAGCTGTGGTAGCGCTTATTGCCGGTACTTTCAATAAGAACTTTATGGCAAACAGTTTTGTAGATAGTACCAATCTTTACCATTACCTGCTGGCTATAAGCCTGCTTTGTTTTGGCAGGGCGGCACAGCAGCAGGCTTACTGATTATTGCTCAATTACTTTAGGTACCAGAAAGTATTCGCCATCTTGCTTAGGTGCATTTTTAAGACCTTTTTCGCGCGAAAGCTGGTTGTTAGCCATGTCTTCTCTGAACACATTCACTTCTTCGCTCATGTGGGTTAATGGTGCAACTTCGGTTGTGTCCAGCTCTTTCAACTGATCCATCCAGTCAAGAATTTTAGATAAATCCTCTACCATTTTTACCTCTTCCTGTTCGGTTAGTTCCAAACGCGCCAGATGGGCTATTTTCTTTACAGTTTGTTGTTCTATTTTCATACTGTTTTTTCTGCAATATTTAAACCGTAATAATGTAGCTGAAAAACTCTTATTTACGGGCGGTGCAAATGTAAGACTAATACTTAAAAATGATGAGCTTTAGGCTTTATATTTATCTAATGTGCCCTGAATAACGCCGTAAACTTGTGTTTTCAGGTCGTACAGGTCTTTTTTTGTTAAACCTGTTGTGTCTATCGGGGCATGGAAAACCACCCTTATCTGGTGAGGCCACATCAGTATTTCAGGCATTACCTTATAGTTATCTACCAGCGAAACAGGAACCAGAGGAACCTGGTTTTCAATGGCCATTGAGAAGGCCCCGTCTTTAAATGGCTGAACCATCTGCGGAAAACTGGTAGAATGAATGCCCCCCTCCGGGAAAATCATAATACTTCTACCAGATTTCAGCGCTTTTATAGAACGGGTTAAGGCTTTGGTACGGCTACCTTTACTACTTCTGTCTACCTGAATATGTAGCTGCGTAAACATATAACCAAACAAGGGTATGTTTTTTACCGAGCTTTTGCCTACAAATGCAAAGTAATTTTTGAGTACGGTGCCCATCAGGGCAATGTCAAGATAACTGAAGTGGTTGGCACAAAAAACGTAGGTCTTTTTAGGGTCTATTTCGGCTTCATAAATAATCTTTACAGGCATGCCCGCCAGAAAGAAAAAGAAATGCCCCCAGATACGGTTGCAATGATGGGCCACAACTTTCCAGTTTTCTTTTTGAAGGCTAATGTAAACAACCGGATATAACAGCAGAAAGATTAATACAAACCAAAAAAGGCACCAGCCTGTGTATAATTGAGATAATAGTTTTTTAAGACGGTGCATGGGCAAAATTCAGGGGAATGATTCTACAAATATATGCTTAATCTATTCCCCTGAAAAAAAATCAGTTTATTTTATGTCCTTGTGTAGGTTAACAGGCTTACTGCTTTTACGCATTTTGATGTTCAGAATCTCTACAAAAAATGAGAAAGCCATTGAAAAATAAATATAGCCTTTTGGTACGTGTACTTTAAAGGCCTCGGCCACCAGCAGTGTACCAATCATTACCAGAAACGCCAGTGCCAGCATCTTCACTGTCGGGTGTTTTTCAACAAATTCTCCTACGCTTCCGGCAAACAGAAGCATGGCAACGGTTGATAACACCACCGAAACGGCCATAACTATTATGTTGTTGGTCATACCAATGGCAGTAATGATGGAGTCAATAGAAAATACCATATTGATAACGGCAATGTCAATAATGGCTCTCGACAGTTTCGAGGCTGTTTTGCTACCCGAAACGTTTTCTTCCTGACCTTCAAGTTTATGGTGTATCTCTGATGTTGACTTATACAACAAAAATAAACCACCGCACAACAAAATAAGGTCTTTGCCACTAAAGCCGATATTCCACGGCAGGCCTATATCCTGCAGGTTAAATAACTCTTTTTCGAGTCTGAGAATCCAGCCTAAAACAAAAAGCAGGGCAATACGAATGGCCATTGCCATAATAAGCCCGATACGCCTGGCTTTCTTTTGTTCGCCCTTGGGTAATTTGGATGAAATAATAGATACAAAAATGATATTATCTACCCCTAATACTATTTCTAATAGGGTAAGGGTAACAATGCTTGTCAACGCTGCGGTTGTTAGAATCTGTTCCATTAACGGTTTAAAGTGGTTTAATTGTGGGCGAAATTATTGGTTTTTATACTTTATGACAAGCCTGAACTTGATAAATGGATAATATAATACTAATTAAATGTCTAAAAACCTGATGAGTACAAAGGTCGCCGCAAAAAAGTATTAGAATTAAATTGAATATTAGTTGATATAAGAACCTGTAATGTCTATTTTTGTTTAATAATCTATTTTACGTAGACCTTAATGAAAATTGATAAATCTTTACTTACCGAGCCCGCTTTAACTCAACTTCCTGAAAAAGTATTACAATTTGGTACAGGTGTTTTGCTTCGTGGCTTGTGCGATTATTTTATTGATAAAGCTAACAAAGAAGGAATATTTAATGGCCGGATTGTTGTTGTAAAATCAACGGATTCAGGTGGAGCTGACACTTTTGCTGAGCAGGATAACCTGTATACAATTTGTGTAAGAGGTATTGACAAGGGTGCGCCAAAAGAAGAGAACATCATCTCTTCGGCTATCAGCCGTGTGTTATCTGCGCAAAGCCAGTGGTCTGATATTCTGGCAACTGCCAAAGACCCGGCCATTGAAATTGTTATTTCAAACACTACAGAAGTTGGCCTGCAATATGTAGAAGAAAGCATTTTGCAAACACCTCCGGCTTCTTTTCCGGCAAAACTGACTGCCTGGCTGTATGAACGCTTTCTGGCTGGCTTGCCCGGTGCCGTTATTGTGCCAACAGAACTGATAGTTGGTAATGGAGACAAGCTAAAAGAGATTGTTCTGCAACTTTGTGCATTTAATCAGTTACCTGAAGATTTCATCGAATGGCTCAATACCGAAAACAGGTTCTGTAATTCGTTGGTTGACAGAATTGTGCCAGGTAAACCCAAAGGTGAAAAACTGAAAGAGTTGTTTGATAAGCTGGGGTATGAAGATGACCTGCTGACTATTGCAGAGGTTTACCGCCTGTGGGCCATTGAAGGCGATGACAAAGTGAAAGACGTTTTGTCTTTCTATGAAGCAGACCCGGGTGTAAAGATAGAAAAAAACATAGAGCAATACCGCGAATTAAAGCTGAGGATGCTGAATGGTACACATACCCTGATGTGCGGTATGGCGTATTTGTCTGGCTTTGAAACAGTTAAGGAAGCATTGGCTGACGAATTGATGGAGAAGTTTATCACCATTCTGATGACTACCGAGATTGTGCCGGCGATTCCTTACAAAATAGAACCAAAGGTTTGCCAGCGCTATGGCAGAGAGGTGCTCGACCGCTTCCGTAACCCGTATCTTGAACACCAATGGATTAGCATTACGCTGCAATATACCATGAAGATGCGTATGCGTAACATTCCACTATTGCTTAACTATTATAAAGAGTTTAATACTATTCCTCAATACTTTGCACGTGGTTTTGCTGCTTATTTATTGTTTATGAAAGCAGTAAAAGAAGAAAACGGCAAATATTACGGACAAAAAGACGGAGAGTTATATCTGATTCAGTGTGATTCGGCTGCCTATTTTTATAAACTGTGGCAGAAGAACGCAACAGAACAGTTGGTGAATAAGGTGTTATCGAACAAAGCTTTGTGGGGTAGTGATTTAACCAAACTACGTGGATTTGCCGAAAATGTAACCACGCACCTTTCTAATATGCAAATGATTGGTGTGAAAGAGGTGGTATCGGCATTGAACGTATATGCCTGATAGAAAAAAGAACGTAATAGCAGATATACAAAAAGGCGGAAGATTCATTCTCCCGCCTTTTTGTATTTATAAACATAAGCTTTTTACGATTTCCGGTTAAACCACAAATATACCGGTATGCCTAGCGCAACTATGCCCAGCCCCGGATAAGTAAATTGTGGTTTTTCTTTAATTAGTATCAGAACAATGGCCGAAGCCACAATTACATACAACATTGGAATAACAGGATACCCCGGCGCTTTGATAGGGCGTTCGGCATCGGGCATTTTGCGGCGTAAAATAAAGATGCCGTAAATAGTAAAGGCATAAAACAAAATAACCACGCCCATCAGGTAATCAAGTAAGTCGCCATATTTACCTGTCAGGCACAAGAAGCTAGCCCAGAAACATTGCCACCAAAGGGCATTTTTGGGTACACCTCTGTCAGACAACTTACTGAAATTCTTAAAAAATAGTCCATCTCTGGCCATTGTATAATAAACCCTTGACCCCGATAATATAAGGCCATTGTTACACCCGAAAGTAGAAATCATAATTAACAAGGCCACTACAATAGAAAAGCCCTGGCCACCTATCAGATTGGCCGCGGCCGCAGCCACGCGGTCTTCGCTGGCAAACTGAATACCTCTGCTGAGCACATCAATGCCGTTAGGGTCTCCTTTCAGAGGCAAAATACAAAGATAAGCCACGTTCATTAACAGATACAGAACAGTTACCAGCATGGTGCCAATGGCCAGTCCTCTCGGAATAGTTTTTCTGGGTTCTACCACCTCATCTCCGGCAAATGTTAATCCGTTCCAGGCATCACTTGAAAACAAGGTTCCTACCTGTGTTACGCCCAGAGCCAGAATAATAGTAAATCCGCCTATGGCCGTAGTTACCCACTCGTCACCTGTTTTTGCGGTGCTGGTTGCATCAAATATATGAGAGAAATTCTGCGAAATAATGTCGGCATTGGCTCCGAGAATAAAGCCCAGAATAATGAGCATGGCAATGGCTCCGAGTTTGGTAGTGCTGAATATATTCTGAATAATCTTACCCTCCTTTACCCCTCTGGTATTGGCATAAGTAAGAATAATGATGCTTACAATAGCCAGTAAACGCTGCGTTGTAAGTTTAAAAGAAGTATCACCTAAAACAAAAATCTCGTGTTTATCACTGATGAAATCAGGGAAAAGCACACCCGAATACTTGGCAAAAGCCACCGCAACTGCTGCAATGGTACCCGTCTGGATAACGGCAAAGAAAGACCAGCCGTAAAGAAAACCCGTTAGTTTGCCATAGGCTTTCTGAAGAAATACATATTGCCCGCCGGCATGCGGAAACATAGCCGTTAGTTCGCCATAGCACAAGGCGCCTGTCATGGTTAGTACACCTGCCAGTAACCAGGATGCCAAAAGCCAACCCGAAGAACCAACCTGCCGTGCAATATCAGCACTGACAATGAATATTCCGGAGCCAATCATAGACCCCGACACGAGCATCACAGCATCGTAAAGGCGGATTTCTTTCTTAAAATTTGCCAATTTTTTCTTGTTAAGGTTTATTGATAGAATGTCGGTTAATCTATTAAGTCACGCTCTTTCAGGTATCTGAAAATGAGCTGGTCAACAGCAGAACTTCTGAGCCTGTCAGCGTAACCAAGCCAGGCAATTTCATCAATTTCAGCGGCGGGGGTCAGGGTTCCTTTATAATCTGCTTCGTAGCAGGTCATTATAACCAATGTGCCTTCTGCATGGCCGTGTGCCTGTGCCTCAAATTTTCCGAAGAAACGTAAAGAATCCGGCAGCAAATCAACGGTTAGTTCTTCTTGTATTTCTCTCAGCAATGCGGCTTCATCGCTTTCGTCAGGCTCTCTTTTACCGCCCGGAAAATAAAAGACATCTTTCCCTTTGCTTCTGGTGCTTAATATCTTTCTGTTTTCTACGCGTATCCAGGCAAGTTTATCAATCTTTTTCATGATTGCTTAGCCAGCTTACTGTTCTGGTAGCCGTAAGTAAAATAAATAACCAATCCCAGTAACATCCAGATAATAAACATGCGCCAGTTAGACCAGCCCAGTTCTGTCATCAGATACAGGTTGGTTAAGATACCCAACACAGGTAATAAAGAGAAATTGTGCTTAAAGCTAAACACAGAGAGGGTTAGCCATACCAGCCAGAATACTACCAGCAGGGGTCTCGCTTCCAGATGTTGTACCAGGTTTCCATTTCTATAGGTCATGTATAATGCAACCAGCATCAGCAAGGCAGTAAGGTATTTGGCATTAATATAAGGAATTTTGAATTTGGCATCTTTGCTTAGGCCTTTGGTGTCGAGATACAAAACGCCGGCACAAACCAGAATAAAGGCAAAGAAAGTGCCCACACTGGTAAGGTCTACAAAGAAACTCATTTTGAAGAAAAGCGAAGGCACCGCTACCAAAAAGCCGGTAACTATGGTAGCAAAACCAGGTGTTTTGAACTTAGGGTGAATTTCGCCGAATTTTTTACCTATCAGCCCATCGCGGCTCATAGCCATCCAGATGCGTGGTTGGCCAATCTGATAGGCCAGCAAGGCACTGGTAATAGCCACCACGGCGCTTACTGAAATAACCCCGGCTACAAAATCAAAGCCTACTTTTGAGAAAACATAGGCAAGGGGGTCGGCCACGTTCAGTTCCTTATAGTTAACCATACCGGTAAGTACGGTGGTTATCAGCACATATAATACAGTACAGATAAGCAGACAGAGCAACATGGCTCTTGGTAAGTCTTTCTGAGGATTCTTGGCTTCTTCGGCAGTAGTAGAGATAGAGTCGAAACCAATAAATGCAAAGAAAACGGAAGCTACACCACTTAAAACGCCCTCTATGCCATTGGGCGCAAAAGGCGACCAGTTTGCCGGTTTTATATAAAAGGCGCCTGCCAGAATAACAAGCAGAATAACACCCATTTTTAATGCAACCAGTATATTGCTGGCATTGCGCGTCTCTTTGATACCAATATAACAAAGCGAGGTAATAAGAACTGTAATAAGACCAGCAGGCAGATTAAATATAACCTTGATGAACCCCAGGTCTGGGGCTTCGCTAAAGGCCGTTGCCAGAAGTTGATCGCCACTGGTTATGCCGGCGCCGCCCGCCTTAACGGCCTGGTAGGCTTCTTTGGCAGATGTATAGTCAATAGCCAGCCACATAGGAAATTTTATGCCGAAACCAGCCAGCATAGATACAAAATAGCTAGACCAAGAGATGGCCACTACCATGTTAGATACGGCGTATTCAAGAATTAGCGCCCAGCCGATAATCCAGGCCAGTACTTCTCCAAACGAAACATAAGCATAAGTGTAGGCACTACCGCTAACGGGTACCATTGAGGCAAATTGTGCATAGCTAAGCGCTGTAAATACACAGGCTATGGCCACAAATACAAAAAGAAGTGATACGGCAGGGCCACCGTTGAAGCTGGCCAGCCCTATTGTACTGAATATACCAGCACCGATAATGGCCGCTATGCCCAGCACTGTAAGGTCTCTTACGCCAAGAATGCGTGCCAGTGATTGGCTTTTGTCGCCCGATTCTGATTCCTGAATTGCTTTACTGACATCTTTCCTGCGAAAAAGCGAATTACTCATGGGTGTTTAGATATTTAGGTTTTTATGAGTTTGTTATGGTATATTTTTCAAAACTATCGAAAAAAAGATAATACTAATCTATTAAAAGCAAAATTTTTATCGGAGTAAGGTTATTTTTATATACGTTTTTTCAAATAATTAATGATTGTAAAGCATCTATTTCTGAAATTTTATTCTAAAAACCTTGTCTGTGGCTCAATAGAAACTTACATTTGTAATTGTTGACTTGTATAGACAAGTTGGCTTAAAAATGATTGTCAATTTTTAAAGATTTTAAAGTGAAAGCCGCAGTTTACAAAGGGAAAGAAGCCATAATAATAGAAGAGGTAGCCATGCCGACTTTGGAGGATGGCGAAGTGCTGCTTGAAATTGAAGCATGTAATGTGTGCGGAACAGATTTACGCACTTACCGGCACGGAGATAAGAAAATTACACCGCCCCGTATATTAGGCCATGAATTTTGTGGAAGAGTGGTGGAGTCAAGAAGTAAGGATACTGATATAAAGGTGGGCGACAGAGTGTTGATGTACATTGTTTTGTCTTGTGGCGAATGCCGTTACTGCAAAGCAGGAAGAGAGAACCTTTGCCAAAGCCGTACTACGATGTCGTATCATCTCGACGGCGCGTTTGCTCCTTTTATGAAAGTACCAGCCAAAGCTGTGCGCCGCAGGCAGTTGTTTAAAGTAAGCGAAGAATTACCCGCAGGGCCTCTGAGTCTTGCCGAACCTTTGGGCTGTGTAATAAACGCCCACGGCCGAGGCAGGCTGGAAGTAGGCCTGAAAGACAAAGTTGCCATTATTGGTGCCGGGCCAATAGGCGTGATGCACGCGCTGGTGTCACGGTATCAGGGAGCGCAGCAGGTAGATATGTTTGATGTAATGCAAGCAAGGCTGGATAAGGCAACTACTTTTGATATTGACCACACGGTAAAAGCCGAAAAAGAAGGCAGCCATCTGGAAATGGCACAAGAACTAACCGACGGATTGGGTTATGATGTGGTAATTGTAGCCGTGAGTGTAGCACAGGCACAGGCCGATGCCCTTGAGATAGCCGGCAAAGCAGGCAGGGTAGAGTTTTTTGGCGGTTTACCAAAAACCAATCCTTTTGCTATGCTTAATACCAATCATCTGCATTACAAAGAACTACGCATCAGCGGGTCTTATTCAGAAAAAATGAGTGATTTTCAGGCAGCCACGGCCTTGGTTCAGAAAAAGGATTTCCCGGCAGATAAGATAGTAACCCATACGCTGCCACTGGGCAGTATTACGGAAGCATTCTCCCTGATGGAATCTGGCGAAGCGCTGAAAGTGAGTATTAATCCGAATTTGTAAAAACAACCCATGAATACAGAATTATCAAATAGCCTGAAAGGGCAGGCATGGGGTCTTTTTATTGACGGCCAGTCTGTTCCGGCCGAAGATGAATCGACCATCACTATCTTTTCTCCTGCCAACAGAGAGCCTATTGCCTCCATTGCCCGGGCTACCGCCAATGACATCAGCAAAGCGGTTGAAACCGCGCAGGCTGGCTATAAAGAATGGGCAAAACTGACGGCTTATCAGCGTGAAAGCATCATTAAAAAAGCTGCTGCCTATGTGCGCACACAGGCCGACCGCATAGGTATGCTGATGGCATTAGAGCAGGGGAAGCCTTTCAACCAGGCCAAAGCAGAAATTATCGGTTCCTGCGATACCATCGAGTACTTCGCTTCAGAAGCTGTACGCGTAGAGGGATATGTAAATCAGACAGAGAAGGCAGGTGTTTTTTCAATAGTAAAATATTATCCGGTTGGGGTTTGTGCATTAATAACTCCCTGGAACTACCCGGTTTCTTTGTTGTCGTGGAAACTCGGGCCGGCATTAGCTGTTGGCTGTTCGGTTGTGGTTAAGCCCACAACAGTTACGCCTTTGTCGCCTATGGCTTTTTGCATGGCATTAGTAGAGGGGGGCATTCCGGCCAGGGTAATCAGTGTATTAACGGGGCAGGGGTCAGTAGTAGGTGATGTGCTTGTGAAACATCCACTGGTAAAGAAAGTAGCCATGACCGGCTCTACTGCCACCGGAAAAAAACTGATGCAGACGGTAGCGCCCTATCTGAAAAAAATATCGCTTGAACTCGGCGGCCAATGTCCCGCCATTGTGTGTGCAGATGCCGACATTATAAATGCGGCTGCTGTTATTGCCTACAAAGGATTCAGGAACATGGGGCAGTCGTGCAGTAGTATTAACAGGGTGTATGTGCATGTATCAAAGCATCAGAGTCTGGTAGCTGAACTAAAGAAAAATGCAGAGAAACTGACCATTGGCGACGGAGTTACCGACGGCGCAGCAGACCTGGGACCTATGGCTACTGCTGACGGTATTACAACCACAAAACAGCACATTGAAGACGCCATTGGCAAAGGCGCATCATTAGTTACAGGTGGCAGAGCCCCCGAAGGCGGGCAATATGAAAAGGGGTTTTATTTTATGCCAACCATACTTGACAACTGCCATGCGGGCATGAAGGTAATGCAGGAAGAAACCTTTGGTTGTGTGGTGGCGGTTGAGACCTTTGAAACGCTGGAAGAGGCTGTTAACAAAGCTAATGATACCAACTATGGGTTGGTGGCCTACGCCTTTACGAAGGATTTTAAAACGAGTATGCACCTGGGAGACGCGCTTGAAGCCGGAACCGTTTGTGTTAACAGTGGCGCAGTAAATACTAATTATGCACCTTATGCAGGTTGGAAAGACTCAGGTTATGGGGTAGAGTTATCGCGAAATGCTGTTTTTGAATACCTTGAAACCAAGCACATAAAAGTTGAAGCAATTTGATGTCAGGGTCGGTAACGGGCAAAAATATGTTCATCATATAATTGCCCTTCTTTAAACAGAGCGTGCTTGAGAACTGCCTCTTTTTCGTAACCCGCCTTTTGCAAGGCACGCATCGAACCGGTATTATATTCGAAAACACCGGCGTAGATGCGGTGAATGGGGTAGTTGGCAAAGGTAAAGTCAGTTACTTCTTCAATGGCTGCAGACATGATGCCTTTGTTCCAGTAGGGTTCTCCGAGCCAGTACCCAATTTCGGCATTTCGGCAATAAATATCTTCCTTTAGCAGAATACCTATGCCGCCAACAGCCTTGTTTTCTACTACTATAGCCAGGTTTTCTGCTGTATTTCGGGCAAGTTTAACCCACTCAAAAGCATCAGTAATGGTATAAGGGTGCGGAAATATATCTTTCAGATTCCTCCAGATACGGTAATTATTTGCGTTTTCTGCCAAAGATGGCTCGTCTCCTGCCTGCCATTTTCTCAAGAAAAAATTCATTCGCTTCTAAAAGTAATTTCCTGTTTAGTCAATAGTTCTTTAATTCTGGCACTTTCTAAAAAAGCAAAAATCAGTTCTTTTTTGGGCAAGTCTTCTTCGTCATCTGCCCAACGCCAGTCTTCACAAATGGCATCCAGCAAATTTAGCAGGGTTCCGGTTTTCTCGGGGTTCCTCTCTTTTTCAATGAAAACGTCGGAAGGAGAAATATACAGTACAATTTTTTCGTCTTCCAGCCACGACAAATCGCTTAGCATTTCGTCTAGTTCATCAAGCGTGAAACCAAACTCTTCCGGAAACGCCAGTGCATCGGCAATTTCTTCATAAAAGCCTCTGAGTGTCTGTGTTTTATTACCATCCAGTTCAACAATCGAGTAATTCTCTGGAAGAGCTAAATTATTAGTGATAAGAAAATTGGGCATGAGATTTTAGGCAAGAATATAAGTGGCCTGTTAAGCAGGCCACCAAAAGATGTTAGTTCAGTGAAAAAGTAGGAACTTTCATTACTACCGAATTATTAAACATTAATTCGGTAATGGTATGAGACATATAATCTATTAACGGAAATTCAGAAATAATATCCATTACCTCCAGTTCATCCTGGGCGTTTACAATACACCATAGTCTGCTTCTGTCTGAAGACAACGCATAAGAGTGCAATTTGCCATCTTCCAGCAATTGATTAACAGCAATTCTTTGATAAGGAATTTTTGCAATGAAACTTTCAGGGAAAGGCACTGGCAAATCAAATTCCACCATAAACTGAGTCATAGTATCTTCTCTTTAAAATAAAAACAGCACAAAATCTATACCACACAGGGTAATTTACTTTCGGATTACGTCAACAATTCCATTTGTGCTATAAATTTCTATCACTAATATAAACAAGATTTCTAAAAAAAACGTTTTCTTTGCACAACTTATCTCAAAAGGGGTGCCTTAATATAACGGGCTGAGATTATACCCATTGAACCTGATGCAGGTAATTCTGCCGAAGGGACAGAGAATAGTACTGGAGGATGCGCACCTGCAGAACTATTGTTTTCCATTTAAAATTTTGTTTAACCAAATGAGCCTCATGGGCTCACAAGATTTTACTCCTTTGCCTTGTTAAAATTTTCGTGATACAATGAAAAAATTAACAAAAAGTGTTACCAGTTTTCTTTTAAACCTATCTAAATCTTTTCAGGGAACCGTTTCGGTTGTCTTGCTGATGAACATGGTAGTTTTTTCAGCCAATGCTCAGGACTCTACCAAAATCAAAGAGCTGAACGAAGTAGTGGTGAGGTCTACACGTGCCAACGAAAAAACCGGTATGGCGTTCACAAACGTATATCAGCGGGATATCAGAAAGCAGAATCTGGGGCAGGATTTACCTTTTCTGCTCAATCAGTTGCCGTCAGTAGTGGTCAGTTCTGATGCCGGAGCGGGGGTAGGCTACACCGGTATCCGGATCCGTGGGTCAGACCCCACCCGAATTAACGTAACCCTTAACGGTGTTCCTTACAATGATTCAGAGTCTCAGGGTACTTTCTGGGTAAATATGCCAGACTTTGCGTCCAGTGTTCAAAGTATTCAGGTGCAGCGAGGGGTAGGTACTTCTACCAATGGCGCAGGGGCTTTCGGAGCCAGCCTGAACATCAGCACTTTAGGATATGAGCGTGAGGCCTTTGGCGAGACTAACCTGTCTTATGGCTCTTTCAACACCATGAAAGCCAATGTGCTGGCAAGTACAGGGCTGCTAAACAACCATTTTGTGGTTGATGCCCGGTTATCGAAATTATCTTCAGACGGATACATCGACAGAGCCAGTTCAGACCTGAAATCTTTCTATTTTTCAACGGGCTACTACAACAAAAGTAATTTTATCAGATTGAATATCTTCTCAGGGAAAGAAGTTACTTATCAGGCCTGGGAGGGGGTGCCCGAGAAACTTCTGAAAACCAATCGTACATACAACCCTTACACGTATCCTAACCAGGTTGATAATTATCAGCAGGATAATTACCAATTGATTTCGTCTTTTAAATTAAGCGAGCGCTGGACGTTCAATCCGACTTTGCATTATACGCGTGGTAAAGGTTACTATGAGCAGTTCAGGTCAGATGACGCACTTGCCAGCTATAAACTACCCAATGTGATAATAGGCGGAGATACCATTACCTCTACCAACCTGGTGCGCCGTAAATGGCTCGACAATCATTTTTATGGAATAACTTACTCTTTCGATTACCAGAGTAATAAGAAGCTTTCAGCCAATATAGGTGGGGCTTGGAACAAATATGATGGGCATCATTTCGGCGAAGTAATCTGGACAAAGCTGGCCGAAACACCTGCTAACGATTACCGATGGTACACCAGCAGGTCTCTTAAAACCGATTTTAACATTTTCGGTAAGGTATATTATCAGTTATCAGACCGGTTCAATCTGTTTGGCGACGTGCAGTACCGCACCGTTGGGTATGATATGAAAGGAATTGCCGACAAACTGCAGGATATTACCCGAAATACTTCTTTTTCTTTCTTTAACCCAAAAGTCGGGATGAATTATCAGTTAAGCGCCGGGGCATCTATATATGCTTCTTATGCCGTAGGTAATAAAGAGCCTAACCGCACCGACTTTGTGGATAACGTAAAAGCACCGAAACCCGAGCATCTGGAAGATTTAGAGGCCGGGTATCGCTGGGCAAACCAGAAACTGAGCTTTGATGCCAACTTCTATTATATGAACTACCGTAACCAGCTGGTATTGACCGGGCAGGTAAACGGAGTAGGTGAGGCCATACGGGTGAATGTTCCGAAAAGCTACAGAGCAGGTATTGAGCTGGTAGCCAACTGGAATTTTGCCCCAAAATGGAGACTAAACGCCAATGCTACATTCAGCCAGAATAAAATTAAAAATTTTACCGAAACCGTGGTGAATTACGATGGTGGCGCCGATAAAGTTAATCAGTACACAAAAACAGATATTTCGTTTTCGCCTAATGTGATAGCTGGTGGGCAGTTGTCTTTTGCCCCGGTAAAAAATCTTGAATTCACCTGGCTGCCTAAGTATGTAGGTAAGCAGTACATGGATAATACAGCAGACCAAAAACGTAAACTGAACGCCTTTTTTGTGAATGATTTGCGTGCCAATTTTACGGTGCATCCGAAAATTGTGAAAGAAATGACCTTTAGCCTTTTGGTTAATAACATTCTCAATCATCTGTACGAATCAAATGGCTATACCTACAGCTATATTTATGAACAACAGGTAGTTACAGAAAACTTCTATTATCCGCAGGCAGGAACCAATTTTCTGCTGGCGGTAAGAGTAAGGTTGTAGTTATTGCCCCACCCTGGCTTCCCCATTGTTGATATAGGCCAGGGTGGGGTTTAATATCAAAATAGATAAATTTTTGTAACAAGCATTCTGTAAATGTTTGCGTATGTAAGCGTTTTATAATTAGACGTTTATCTGTTTCTGTTAATCAGTTTTTCTTATTCTTCTGGGCTTTCCATTCTTGCTTTTCTTCTATTTGTTTCATTATTTGCTATATTCGTTCTAATTAATGACGCAAAAGCATGGCTTCTGAAAAAAACAAGGGTGAACTTCTCAAACTTCTAGGCGTAGGTTTTGGTATTGCCGTTACCATTGGCGGAACGATAGGAACAGGCATTTTGCGTAAACCAGGCCCTATAGCGGCTAATCTGGGCGACCCATCATTAATTATGCTTGTTTGGATACTGGTGAGCATCTATGCTTTTTTAGGTGTGTTGTGCGCTATTGAACTGGGCGTGTCGGTACCCAAAGCAGGCGCCTGGTATGTATATGCCCGCCGTGCCTTTGGCGATTACGTGGGTTTTGTAACCGGTATCACCAGCTGGTTGGGTACAGTGGCTGCCCTGGGTTTTGGCGCCTATACCATGAGCGAATTTATAGCTTTAATGCTGCCTGATGTTGAACCCATCGTCCGCTATGTGGCTATTGGTATTCTGTTGTTGCTGATGAGTTTCCACTGGCTGGGTACCAAGTCGGCCGGCAGGTCTCAGGAAATTATCTCTTTTCTGAAAGCCATAGGCCTTTTTGCTTTTGTAATAGTTTGTTTTGTATATGGCGGTGAAATAAAAAGTCAGCAACTGGTAGAAACCACTCAGAAAGTGGCAGGCCCTGGTCTGTTAACAGGCCTCATAGTTTCGCTCCAATCAGTGTTTTATACTTTTGATGGCTGGCATACGGCCGCGTATTTTTCAGAAGAAAGTACAGACCCGGCCCGTAATTTGCCCAAGTCTATGATCAGCGGTGTGCTGGTAATCATAGCCATTTACCTGCTGGTAAATCTGGCAATACTTTACATTATGCCAATAGAAACGCTGGCCAGCTCTAAATTGGCGGCTTCAGATGCCATAAAGCTGATTTTCGGTAGCAAGTCTGCCAGCATTGTAACATTCTTTCTTACTATTTCAATTTTTGGTATTCTTAATGCGCAGATTATGTTCTCGCCACGGGTGATTTATTCCATGAGTCGCGACGGACTTTTCTTCAAGGCTGCTCAAAAAGTAAACAGTGGAGGCACGCCCGCCATTGCCATGCCACTTACCGGACTCTGTTCAATATTGCTCATTCTAAGCGGGAAAGATACCTGCGAGAAGCTATCAGATATTGCGGTTTTCTTTTTTGTGATGTGCTACATTGCGGGGTTTGCCAGCATTATGATGCTACGCAAAAAAGAGCCTGATTTACCAAGACCCTACAAGGTGCCGGGGTATCCTTTTATACCCTGGTTACTGATTGTAATATCAATTTTGTTTCTGATTGGCGCAGTGTATCAGGACATCAGCAGTAGCGGTTATGCACTGATCTTTCTCATTATCAGTTATCCTTTGTTTTTGCTGACAAAAAAATTAAACCAATAGCCTGTTGTTATTGTTTTTCAAATAGCCATATTTGTGGCGAATTTGCCTGCCCCAGACCTGATGACCCGGGGTTAGCCTGATTCAAACCACTATACAATCGTTATTTATTAATTATACTATTCGATTTTTGCCAAGTTGAAAATGAGAAATTTTATTTCGCTGAAAGATGTAGAGAATATCCGGGATTTAGTGAATGAAGGGATTCGTCAGAAAAAAGCGCCTTTTGCAGAACAGGAACTGGGAAAAAACAAGACCATTGGTTTAATCTTTTTTAATCAGAGTTTAAGAACCCGCCTGAGTACCCAAAAAGCCGCAGAAAACCTGGGCATGAAAGTGCTGATGATGAACGTAGGGCAGGATAGCTGGCAGCTTGAAATGGAAGACGGTGTAGTAATGAATGGCGATAAAGCCGAACACGTAAAAGAAGCTGCTGCTGTTATAGGCAGTTATTGCGATATTATTGCCGTAAGAGCTTTTGCAGGCCTGCAAAACCGAGAGGCAGATTACCGCGAGCTGGTGATGGAGAAATTCAGACAATATGCAGGGGTTCCGATTGTGAATCTGGAGTCGGCTACGCGCCACCCATGCCAGTCGCTGGCCGATTTGATTACCATTGAAGAGCATAAAAAAGTAGAAAAGCCAAAGGTAGTGCTTACCTGGTTGCCGCATTTTAAACCATTGCCGCAGGCTGTGGCCAATTCTTTTTGCGAATGGGTAAACCAGACAGACTATGAGTTTGTGATTACGCATCCGCATGGGTATGAACTTGCTCCTGAATTTGCAGGTAATGCCAAAGTGATTTATGACCAGAATGAAGCTCTGAAAGGCGCCGATTTTGTGTATGGTAAGAACTGGTCGTCTTATAACGAATACGGTAAAGTGCTTACCCAGGACCCCTCGTGGATGATTACTAAAGAAAAAATGGATCTCACAAATAATGGCCTTTTTATGCACTGCCTGCCCGTGCGCCGCAATCTGAAAGTAACCGATGAGGTGCTGGACCATCAGTCTGTCGTTATTCAGCAGGCTGCCAACCGGGAGTGGTCGGCTCAGGCGGTTTTAAAGACAATCCTCAAAGGTTTATAAGCCATCATGAAAGTCAGCCGGCAAACCAGCTGACTTTTTACTTTGCAAGTACTATGGTATGCTTGCATACTATTTTATTTCCTTGTAATTTTGTTAAATCCAATCATCAACTATAAAGTCAATACTAAAATCTCATGGCAGCTACAACTATAGAAGGTATTAATTTTAATCTAACAGAAGAGCACCTGGCTGTGCAGCAGGCCGCTCGTGAATTTGCCCAGACTGAATTACTCCCAACAGCCATTGAACGTGATACACATTCAAAATTCCCGGCCGAACAAGTAAAGAAGATGGGCGAGCTGGGCTTTTTGGGTATGATGGTATCGCCTGAATACGGCGGTGGCGGTATGGATACTATTTCTTATGTGCTGGCCATGGAAGAAATATCAAAGGTAGATGCTTCAGCTTCGGTAATCATGTCTGTGAACAACTCACTGGTATGCTGGGGGCTTGAGAAATACGGGTCAGAAGAACAAAAACAGAAATATCTTACCAAACTGGCCAGTGGCGAAGTAATAGGTTCGTTTTGTTTGTCAGAACCGGAGGCCGGCTCTGATGCCACTTCGCAAAAAACGACCGCTATTGACAAAGGCGACCACTACCTGCTGAATGGCACTAAAAACTGGATAACCAACGGTAACTCATCGTCTATATCGCTTGTCATTGCCCAGACCAACGTAGAATTGAAACACAAAGGTATTAACTGCCTGATTGTTGAAAAGGGCTGGGATGGCTTTGCAGTAGGCAAAAAAGAAGATAAAATGGGGATACGTTCATCTGATACCCATTCGCTGATGTTTACTGATGTAAAGGTGCCTAAAGAAAACAGAATAGGCGAAGACGGCTTCGGTTTTAAATTTGCCATGACAACCCTCAACGGTGGTAGAATCGGTATAGCTGCGCAGGCCTTGGGTATAGCCTCCGGAGCCTATGAGCTGTCGGTTAAATATTCAAAAGAAAGAAAGGCGTTCGGAATGAGAATAGCAGAGCACCAGGCTATTCAGTTTAAACTTGCCGAAATGGCCACCAAAATTGAAGCCGCACGAATGCTGGTATACAAGGCTGCCCGGTTAAAAGATGAAGACAAAGATTATATTCAGGCGGCAGCCATGGCCAAATTGTTTGCCTCAGAAGTAGCCATGTGGGCCACTACCGAGGCCGTTCAGATACACGGCGGGTACGGATACGTAAAGGAGTATCATGTAGAACGATTAATGCGTGACGCTAAAATTACCCAGATTTATGAAGGCACATCAGAGATTCAAAAGCTGGTAATTGCACGCGAAATTTTAAAGTAAACAGCGGTTTCTTTAGTACAAAACACATATTTCGTTGGATAAAAAAAGGCTCTTTTCGAGCCTTTTTTTATGTATAAAACATCAAAAATATTGGAATATTACCTTGCACTTATAATAAAAAAACAGGCCTGTAAAGGGGTTAAATTAGACTTTTTCTAGAAAAAAGGTCTTAATGTTGTAAAAAAATATAATTAAAGGAACATCTTTTGTTTTCTATTTGTTACAAAAAAAGAGAAAATATATTAGTTTTGTCCAATATTAGTTAATACATTGCGTTTAGTATTCTAAGCTATCACGAAAATGCTCCTTCAACATGGAAGATTACAATAAGATTATCGAATCTCTTGGTGTAAAATTCGCCAAAGCGCGTCATATCAGAATCTTGCAAACCATCAAGATCAAGAATGTTTATGATGTTGAAAACTCAATTCTGGTTTTGTACGATGGTGATGTGAAACTGGCCGGGAATGACGAGCGCGTACAGCCGGGTGATTTGTTGTTTATTCCCGGAGGGAAAGCAGCAACGATCAGTTATGGTGTGGGCGAACCTAAAAATATTTCTTTTGAAGAGTTTATGACACGTCGGGAAAGTTATTTCGAGACCATGACAGACTCTTCAAGTATTGGTAAAGTACCTAACTCTTTTGGTTTGATTAATTTTGAAGCCAAAGTGTTTGATTCGGTAAACTTCTTTACATCTCTGGACATTCCGCCGTTTTTTATAAAACAACACAGCAAACTTGGATCTTTGATACATGATATTTTGCTGGAGGATTTCTCTGATGAAGTAGGCCGCGGGCGTGTTATCAGAAACAAAACAGAAGAAATAGTTATTGAAATTGTACGCCATATTCTGAAAAACAGAATGTTTGTTGAGCAGTTGGCAACCAACAGTACGTATTTCAAAGACCCTCGTCTGATAGACATCTTTACTTACATCAAAAACAGCCTGGCCGGAGACTTGTCTAACAAGCAACTGGCAAACGTAGCCAATGTTTCTGAAGATTACGTAGGCCAGTATTTCAAGATGCTGACAGGTATTAATCCGCAGGATTATATAGAATACCAACGTATGGAAGCGGCCGTGAATCTGCTGCGTACGTCAAAGAAAAGTATCCGGGCCATTGGGCACGAAGTGGGCTATAAAGACACTGCCTATTTCTGTCGTCGTTTCAAAATGATGTTTGGCATACCTGCAGGAAAGATGCGCCGCAGAGAATCATTAATGATAGGATAACAGACACCTCAAATAAAAAAGCCACTGTAATTAAGATTTGCAGTGGCTTTTGCTTTAGTATCGGGTGTAATTTCTAATTCAGTATTTTCAGGTCTTCAATTTTTTCAATCACCAACTGGTTTCTGCCTCTGAAAACACTAATCTTGCCAGTGGCTACTACTTTCTTGCCTGTCAGGTCTTCGGCATTCAGTGTGGTTTTTTCAAGTACCTCTTTATACACCACCACTGTAAGCGGGCTATTCGGATAATTCTCGTCTAAATTAATCAGCAAAAATGGTGCACGCTCATTGCCTGAATCAAAGCGTCTTGCACCGGCTACTTTTCCTTTTACAGTTACCTGCTTATCAACATAGCTGGCTGCCTTATCGCTGGTAAGGGTGTCTGTCTGGCCAAATGCCATACTCAAGGGGCACATCAATAGTAGCGCAAAAACTAATTTTTTCATTCTGGTAAAAAGTTAAATAAATAGTTTAGTATTCTTTAAACTGCCTCAGCGGCAAAAATCCCTCATTGTCTGGTTTGTATTGTTACTTAAAAGTATAGCCAAATATACAAATATGTAGGGTTATTGTGTGCGTAAAGATGTACTAACTTTTATAGGGGCAAGGCTAAAATAGTAGAACAGGTTGTGCAGACTGCCTTTTTTTTCGGTACACAAACATCTCCTCCAAGGCTTTTTAATTTTGTAGGTTTTACTATATTTGTAAAAGGCTCTGAATTTCAGGCTTTTATAATATTTTTCAACTCCCTGCTGTGATACCATTACAACTAATACTTTACCTGTAAACACCTATCAATTAAGCCCATTTGCCTGATGGAAAAGCAGTCTGCTCAAAAAGAACTTTCTGATTACAAGTACGCGCTTGATCAGGCGGCTATAGTTGCCATAACTGACCAGAAAGGAAGAATTACGTACGTAAATGACAATTTCTGCAAAATTTCAGGCTATTCGGAGTCTGAACTTATCGGAAAGGACCATCGCATCATTAACTCAGGCTATCATTCCAAAGAATTTATCAGAGAATTATGGACAACCATAGCCAATGGTAAAGTATGGAAAGGTGAAATTAAAAACAAAGCAAAAAACGGGAGTTATTACTGGGTTGATACCACCATTATTCCTTTTCTGAATACAGAAGGTAAACCCACGCAGTATTTGTCTATACGGTTTGATTTAACCGAACGGAAACAAACTGAACAGGCGGTGAGGGAAAGGAAGCGTTTCCTGAGAAACATTACAGATAATGTGCCGGCCATGATTGCCTACTGGACTACCGATTTTAAATGTTTGTTTGCCAATAATGCGTACCGGACGTGGTTTGACAAAACGATTGAAGAGATGGATGGGGTCTATTTGTCTGATTTACTAACAGAAGAAGAAGTAAAAGTACTTAAACCCTGGATGGATGCGGTGCTAAAAGGCGAAGCGCAATCTTTTGAGCGGGTGCTTGAACGGCCCGGGAAACCCCAAATAATAAGCCATACACAGTACGTGCCAGACGTAGCAGATGGCAAAGTAGTCGGGTTTTATTCTCTGGTATTTGATATGACAGACCTGAAAGAGGCCTTGCAGGAGTCTGTAACCAAAACACAGGAAATAGCCAGCATTCTTGGCCGTATAACAGACGGGTTTGCTGCGCTTGACCACAACCTTTGCTACGTATATGTCAACAATCGTCTGGAACAAATCGTTGGCAAAACAGCGGCAGAGCTAATAGGAAAAAACGTTTGGGAGGTTTTTCCGGATGCCGTTGGTAGTGCTACTTACAAGGCCATTCAGGAAGCGCATACGAAACATACAGACATCGTAATGGAAGATTACTTTGCTCCGTTGAATTTATGGCAAGAAAACCGCATTTACCCTTCTGAAAGTGGCCTGGTTTTGTTTGTAAGAGATATATCTAAGCGTAAAACCGAAGAACACAGATTGAAACTGATGGAATCGGTAATTACTAATACCAAAGATGCAGTTCTGGTTACAAATGTAGCCGAAAGCCCCGGTAAACTACCAATTACTGTTTATGTAAATGAGGCTTTTTGCACCATGACGGGCTTTACCGAAGCAGAGGTAATGGGTAAGCCGCCGTCATTTCTGCATGGGCCTAAGACAGATAAAGCAGAGGTTAACAGGATTTCCGAATTTATGATGAGAAAAAAGCCTTGCGAGTCTACACTGCTGCATTATAAAAAAGACGGGCAAACTTACTGGGCCGACTTCTCAATCAGCCCTTTGAAGGATTCTGAAGGTAAACATACGCACTGGATTGCCATTCAGAGAGATGTAACCAAACGCAAGCAGGAAGAACTCCGTGAAACGCTTTTATCAGAAATAAGTAAGATATTTAGTGCTGAAGAATCGCTCAATACAATTTTGGCCAGTGTTTTGCAAAAACTGGTTTCGTTCGGAGATTTTAAGTTTGCTGAAATTTGGATGGTGGCTTCTGATAAAACAAAGATTAATCTGGCAGCCAAGTTTGCTACTACGGATATTGCGCTTAAGTTTTACAGAGAGGCAGATTCTATTAATAGTTTTGAATTAGGGTCTGGTTTGCCTGGTACTGTTTGGATGGAATCACAGCCGGTTTTTTGGTCTGATATAGACAAAAGAACCGATTTTTTAAGAAGTGAAAACGCCAGACGAGCAAGCTTGAAGTCGGCGTACGGTATTCCTATTTCGCATCAGGGAAAAACTCTGGGGGTTTTACTGATTGGTTCGGATGAAAACCTAAATCCTGACAAAATCTATCATTCTCTGTTTGTAAGTGTGGGGCCGCAACTGGGTAACGAAATATACCGGAAACAGGTAGAGCTTGAGTTAGACCAGATATTCAGATTTGCCCCTGATATTATTGTAACCGCCGGGCTTGACGGAAACTTTAAGAAGTTAAACCCTGCTGCATTAAAAGCCTTTGAGTATAGTGAAGAAGAACTTTTAATGACGCCCTATATGTCTTTTGTACATCCTGACGATTACACAACTGTATCGAATTATGTGAATGAAATAAGAACGGTAAACAAGACAGTTTTCTTTGATAATCGATTTATATGTAAATCTGGCAAAGTAAAATGGCTGTCCTGGGCAGTCACTCCGGCATCAGAAGAAGGCATCATATTTTGTGTGGCAAAAGATATTACAGAGCAAAAGCTGAATAGTGAGCAATTTAAGGAAATCTCATGGATTCAGTCTCATCTGGTAAGGGCGCCTTTAGCGCGTATACTGGCAATTACATCATTAATAAAAGAAGGAGACGTAAAAAGCGAAGAGTTTGAGCAGATGATAGGTTATCTGGAAACATCAGCCAATGAACTTGACGAAGTGATTTCAAAAATCAATACCATTTCATACGAGGGTAGTAAGGCCGGAAACTCAACTGAAGAATGAGCCGGGCAGACCTAAAACAAAAGAGGTAATTACTTGATTTTCAAATAATTACCTCTTTTGTTTTTTGTTGACCCACTAGGATTCGAACCTAGACATACAGAACCAAAATCTGTTGTACTACCCTTATACTATGGGTCAATCCTGAACTTGTGGGTGCAAAAGTAATAGTTTTTACCAAACCACGCAAGACATGGCAATAAATTTTTTACCAATTTTTTACCATTTCGTTAATCAGGTCTAATAAAAACTGTGTCTTTGCACCAATTTTCCCGGTTCCTAATACATTATTGTCAACCCGGGTAATAGGCAACACCCTTTTAGTAGTGCTGGTAGTAAATACTTCATCAGCTTCAAGCATTTCGGTAAACGAAATACCTCTTTCTTCTATTTTAAAGTGAGGTTTGGCCAGTTCAAGGGTTGTTCTTCTGGTAATACCTTTCAGAATATCAGTATCGGGGGTTATTAGCGTATCACCTTTAAAAATAAATACATTGCTTCTGCTCAGCTCACTTATTAAGCCATTTTTATGATACAGTACGTCAGACGCCTGCGCTGCTTTAATATCAGCCTGGAGTATCATATAATGCTTGTAGTCGGTACTTTTTACCTCTGGCAGATCTCTTACAAACTCATAAGCAATTACTTTTATGCCGTTTACATACTCTTCCGGTTTTACGGGATGAATATCTTCGCTCATAATCAGCAGATTCGGTTTGCTCATCGAAACGCTGTCTTCAGAATAACCGCCGGTCAATATAAAACGGATGGCGCAGTCGTCAAGACCAGATTTCTCAACCAGTTGCATTACTATTTTGTAGGCCTCATCTTTCTGAACCGGGTTAGGCAGGCGCAGAAGCCTCGCCGAGCGTTCGTAACGCTCCCAGTACCAGTCCCACTGAAACGGGCGGCCATTATAGGTGCGGAAATAATCAAAAAGACCATAGCCACGCAAGAGCCCCAGGTCGGTAATGTGTACTGATGTCTGCTCAGAAGAGCCGATTTGGCCATTAAAGTAGCAATGATGCGCCATTAGTGCTGGTTAATTGGTTTAATTCTACAAAAATATCATTTTCCGGCCGTTGTCTCAAAAAAATCTCCCTTATTCCAGGTGGGTCTTGCGGGGTTTTGCGCAACCAAATAACTTATAAGAAAGTTTACCTGTGCATATTTACGCCCTGCCGACCACACAAAGGTATCATTTACCTCGTCAGATGGTTTATGATAATTGGCTTCTCTCCACACTTTCACCTTTTCGGCCAGGTTTTTCTCAATTGTAGTTTTTTTGTAGCCATATTTAATATGGAGTGCAGGTATGCCTGCTTTTACAAAATTATACTGGTCGCTTCTTACAAAACGTCCTTCAGACGGGTCCGGGTCTGGCTCAACGTTCAGCCCCACATAGCTGGCAGCTTCTTCTACCACTTTCTGTAAGCTGCTGTGTTCGGCGCCTAAAGGAGCTACCGACTCCAGCGGAGCCATTATGGTAGGCATATCGGTGTTTATATCGGCTACAATCTGCTGTTTGGGTAAGGTGGGTAACGCATTGAAATAACCCGAGCCCAGCAAGCCCAATTCTTCGGCTGTCATCATGGCAAATACCACCGAGCGTTTGGGTTTGGTGGCCAGTTTGGTATAGGCACGGGCAATCTCAAGCGCGCAGGCAACACCAGAGGCGTTATCGTGCGCACCATTATAGATAGAGTCTCCGTTCACAGGTTTCCCTACCCCCAGGTGGTCAAGATGGGCAGAATGAATAACAAATTCGTTTTTAAGTTTGGGGTCAGAACCCTCTACTTTACCTATCACATTGAAGCTCTCGGTGTCTTCAAAAGCAGATTCATAATGCCCGCTTAAAGAACCCTTCAACGATTTACTTACGTATATCCCTTTTTCCAGCGTTTGCCATATTGTATCTAGATTTTCTCCTTCAGCCTGCATCAGTTCTTTCAGAAAGGGTACAGTAATACCACCGGCCATCTGTATTTTTCCTCCCAAAACCGATGCCGAACTGGCCCTTTTGCCGTCGGGCAGAATGGCCGCACCAATACCATTTACAGACATATTATTGGCCAGGGCTTTAAACTGAACATTGTTGCTGGTATAGTTACAAACCAAAACGCCGATGGCGCCGTTTTTAGCCGCGTATTCCTGCAGGGTAGCAGGGTATTGCAGATGTAGTTTCACATTGGCCGACAGGTGGTCTGGCACTTTACGAAGCACAATCACTATTTTGCCTTTCACATCCAGGTTTTTAAAGTCCTGAATACCAATGGCGGGGGCATCAAAACCAGTGCCTACAAAAGCCAGAGGCGCATCAAAATCAATAGATTTCCGTTCGGGATGCGGATACACAAAAAACTCATTACCCAGCGTCAATGGTTTTTTTGCTCCGTTGGCCAAAGTTATTGTCAAGGCTGTTTGCTCTTTAATGAGGCGGCTTTTGCGTAAAGTTACCTTTTGCAGGTAAGTGCCGTTTTCTCCGGCAGGCAGTAAGCCCATTTCTTTATATTGCTTCTGCACATAATCTACGGCCATCCGGAAACCCTCTTTTCCGGGCTGGCGACCCTTCAGCTTGTCGTCGGCAAGATACATCACATGAGCCTTAATGCGATTAGAATCAATCTGCTCTATGGCCATTCGGGCATCGTTGTTCAGGGGCTTTTGCGCTATTGAAATGAAAGGCAATAAAGTAAAGAAGAGGTTAAGCAGGTGCTTCATGAAATGATCCAGTCAGGTTTAGTTTGTTAATTCAGATGATTTTTTCGCTAAATTACGTAAAAATGTTAAGTTGGCAGTTTGAGCCTATGTTTAAATTAATCAGTAATACAGAGTAAATTGCCCATGTTATTTATTAATACTGCTCATACCAACTGAATTTGGCCTCGGCAATTTCTGATTTTTTGTTGTTGAGGTGCGACAGAAACGCCAAAGAAACCGGTGCATGTTTTTTGCCTTTCAGCCATATAAGGCTCCAGGTGGTTTTGATGGGCAGGCCCTCTGTCTTAATTATCTGTAATTCGCCATTCTGCAGTTCATTCCTGATGCCAATCAGGGGCATAATAGAATACCCCAGACCCGCCAGCAATGCCTGCTTAACTGCCTCGTTTGATGTAAGCTCCATTTTTTTCAAAACCTCAATATGATTTCGCTCAATAAAGCTCTCCATTGTTTGCCTGGTGCCAGAGCCCTTTTCTCTGAAAATAAGTGGGTATTGAGTGAAAATTTCCTGCGGTGCCAGGCTTTTTTCTAAGCTTGTTTTGCCTACCAGATAGAGTTTGTTTTGCAGCAGGTCAAGTTTTTCAATGTTAAGTGTGGTGGGTAAGATAGAAACAAGTGCAAAATCTACTTCGTTGTTTTCAAGGCTTTCTACTACCTTGTTTTTATTGGTTACGTCCATCACTAATTCTATACCTGTGTGCTGCTGCATAAAATCAGTAAGAAAGTACGGCATAACGTATTTGCCTGTTGATACCACCGAAATTTTAAGCCGGCCAGTAAGCTGGCCCTTATAAGCCAGTGTTTTATAATTAATAGCATATACCTGATTAATGATGTTCTCTGCTGCATCGGCAATTTCTCTTCCAAAATCGGTAATGTAAATTTTTCTCCCTACTACTTCTGTAAGGGCAATATCAAACTGGTCCTGAAAATTCTTGAGTTGTATCGATACTGCCGGTTGGGTCAGGTGCAGGTCTTCTGCAGCTTTAGTTACACTTTGGGTTTGTACTACTTTTAAAAAAATCTGCAATTGGTTAAGCGTATAATTCATAAGTTTTATTTATGATTTGCATTACAAACATAAATAAAAATTTATTATTTAAAATACAGAATTTTGTGTCGTTAAAAATAAACCCAATTGAAAATGACAAAAATAACGATTGCAAAAGGAGACGGCATAGGGCCTGAAATAATGGATGCCACACTAGAAATTATAATGGCGGCAGGCGCTGAAATTGAAGCAGAGGAAATAGAGGTAGGGGAGAAAGTATATCTGGCGGGCAATACCTCTGGTATAGCTGCTGAAGCCTGGGATACCATTATACGCAACAAGGTTTTTTTAAAAGCACCCATTACTACACCGCAGGGTGGGGGCTATAAAAGTCTGAACGTTACCACCCGAAAATTTTTGGGTTTATATTCAAACGTTAGACCCTGCATGAGCTTGTATCCTTTTGTGAATACGAAGCATCCTGAAATGGATATTGTGATTATCCGTGAAAATGAGGAAGACCTATACGCAGGTATTGAGCATCAGCAGACCGACGAGGTGGTTCAGTGCCTGAAACTGATAAGCAGACCTGGCTGCGAAAAAATTGTACGTTATGCTTTTGAGTACGCCAGACAGCAAAACCGGAAAAAGGTAACCTGTTTTACGAAAGACAATATCATGAAGCAAACCGATGGCTTGTTTCATCAGGTTTTCGATGAAATTGCCAAAGAATACCCGGAAATAGAAAACGAACACTGGATAATTGATATTGGTGCGGCAAAAATGGCCGATACCCCTGAAGCCTTTGATGTAATTGTGATGCCCAATTTATACGGTGACGTGCTGAGCGATGTGGCAGCTCAGATAACGGGTTCAGTGGGCCTGGCGGGTTCTGCCAATATCGGTGAAGAATGCGCCATGTTTGAGGCAATTCATGGCTCAGCACCCAGAAGAGCAGGGCAAAACGTGGCTAATCCTTCTGGGTTGCTCAATGGAGCCATTATGATGCTTAACCATATAGGCCAAACAGAGGTGGCCGAGAAAGTACATAACGCCTGGCTGAAAACACTTGAAGATGGCATACATACCTATGATATTTTTAAAGAAGGCGTAAGTAAGCAAAAAGTAGGAACCAACGAATTTGCCCAGGCAGTAATTGGTAATCTGGGCTGTAAACCAGCCACGCTGAAGCCGGTTAGCTACGCCGGAAATTCAACGCTTAATCTCCCTAAATACGTCCGTAAGCCTGCCGCTAATAAAGAACTGGTCGGGGTTGATGTTTTTGTTCACTGGTCAGGTACAGACCCCGAGGAACTGGCGCCGATTATTAAGAAAATTGAAAGTGAGGCAGCCGTGTTAAGCATGATTACCAACCGCGGTATAAAAGTATGGCCGAACGGGTTTAAAGAGACCTTCTGCACCGACCACTGGCGATGCCGTTTTAAACCAGCTGAAGGCAAAGCAATAGATAAAAATGATATTATTGAATTGCTGAGCAAGGCGCTGGCTGAGAATATAGATACCATAAAAACCGAAAACCTTTATGCCTTTGATGGCAAACCGGCTTACTCATTAGGACAAGGTCAATAAATTAAAAATATGAACATTCAACTTATAAATGGAGAGTTCAGCTGTAATGATGCCCTGCAGCTTGTAACGCAAATGATACATGCCAAAATCAGGTATCATGAAAGTAAGATTGCTTTAGACAGCACTGAAGAAGACATAAAATACCGGGAGTCAAGAATAAAAGGTCTTCAGAAAGAACTGTTTGAGTTCAGGAATCTGGTCATGAGTAAAAGTGGCAATATAAAGCTGGATGCCGTTATATCTGCCCGGCTTATGTAAGCATAATATTTATGCCTATATGAAGAGCTAATAAACATATTTATGTGCCATTGAATGGAAGGGTGCGCTTGCTGAAATGACGGCGTGCCCTTAGTTCCTCAAGCTGTTGTTGATAAAATTTCATCTAAAAAAAACATGGCCGCAAAACTATTTATTGTTTGTCCGTTTTCAAATATGGAGGCCTTTCTGCAATCCAGATTCGGGGTCGACGCTTTCTTTCTGTCTTATCCCGGCGCTTCGTTGCTGCAGGCAGAAGATTTTGATTCGGTCATTAATTATTTAATTACTGAAGAGAGCATCAGAACCATATATCTGGTAAATGATGCAGACTGCAGGTTTATTAAGAGTGTAATTGAAAAAAAAGGTATGAATGGCTTGCCTCACGAACAAGCTTTGGAAGAGCTATACATTGAGCATTATTTTTCTTGCTTCAAAGACAGGCCATCAGCTGAACAGCAGTTTAAACTGGCAGAGCTGAACGTAAATGAGCAGGTGGCAAGGGTAATTAGTTATTTAGGCTTCACGCATGGCAGCAGTCAGCCTACCAGCGTAGAGGTAAAAGGGCTTGTCGCAAACAAAAAAGCCAAGACCCTCAAAGAAATAGAGAAAGATAAGTCTGCAAGGAGTGCCCTTAATTTTACCTGTTTTAGCCTGAAAGTATAAAAAAGCCAAGCGTCAAAGAAGAAGCCTGTAGTTTTCTTTCTTTGAAGAAGAGGCCAACAAAACAAAAAAGTGAGCGTGTATCCTAACCTCAGGGCATTATCTGCCGGCAATTAATTGCATAATAGCCTGTTATAAAATGCACAGTTCATACCAGCTGCTTTCTTAACATATTAATTTCTTCCTGCTGACTTCTGAGAATTGTTTCTTTTTCCTGCAACTTAAACTGCAATTCACCTGCCCGCTCTTTGAGGTAAGCAATTTGTTCTTCTAAATTCTGAGTAAATTTCTGATACAATTTAAGCTCATTTTCATGGGTTTTGTTTTCAATAGAATCAGCACGCTTCTTGCCTGAAGTTTGGTAAGAGACCTCTATGCCGCAAACCTTGGTGATTACGGGATAATACTTGGGTGAAACAGTGGATTTTTGGTTAATCCAGTTGTTGTAGGTGGCTTGCGAAACATTGAGTAACGCGGCCATTTCATGTTGTGTTAATCTCTTCTCTAATTGATAATTAAAGAGAGCTTCTTCTATAGGTTTCATCGCAGCAATATAGTTAAGGATTAGTATTCAGTAACTAAATAGAGTAACGCAAAGTAAAAAATATTATTTGAATAGTCAATAGTTAATAATTCGGTATTTAAGTTAAGTGCTTTATAGTCAGGCAGCTGTACAAAATTAATAACTGCGGGTATTACAAATATAGAATTTTATTAAGATTTATTATTATTTTATTATTAGTGTTTTGATTGATTTTACAAATCAAAACCCACAAATTTGATTTGTAAAGGTTTTAGAACAGTTTGTTTTTAGAAAACAGCCTTTAACTTTTACATGTGACTATCAAACTACTTTTATGAAACTCCCCGGTTTACTTTTTATACCGGCTTCTATTCGTAGCCACGTAATGCCTGCTATGTATGTAGCCGATTTACTTGCCGATAAGTACGAAATTTACTTTGCAGTAACCGATGATATACTGGCAGATTTAGTTGAAAAAAACAGTTATAAGGCAATCAGACAAAGTGGCGTAAAAGTGATGTTCAACATGGAAAGTACTTTTATTGCCATTGAAAAGAAAAAAAAGGTCAGTTTCTGGAGTTTATCAAAGGCCTACTGGAACAACGAGCTATTCAGGTATCGGCAGAATGAATTAAGCCATATTTTAGAAGTAGTAAAACCCGCAAGTGTTGTTATTGACATATTTAGTAGTACCGACTATCTGGTACTGAAATCACTCAATCAAAGCCTGAATATAGTTTTTTTCAATCCCATGTTGTCTACGTATAGGGTAAATGGTTATCCGATAGTATCAGAGGGGGCCTGGTTAAAAAACAGAGCAATTGAGCCTAAGAAAATAAAAGGAAAGCCGGGTTTCTGGTGGAATTTTACCCATCCTAAACGAAGCATTCTTGCATACCTGAACCAGCGACAGGAAAAGCACATATTTCAAAAAAGCGGAGTGTCAGAGAACACGCTAGACAAAGAAAATCATTTCACAAAGATGTTCCGGGGGGTGCCGGAGTTGATTGCAGCACCGCTTGAATTTGAGTTTTCGCCTCATGTAAGGCAGGAATGGCAGCATTATCTGGGTCTTTGTACCCGCTCGCAAAGGCAGGATACTGAATTGGACACTTCTTTTGCCGAATTATGGCCAGATATTAAAAAGCATCGGGCAAACGGGCAAAAAATTATCTATTGCAGTTTTGGTACCTATTATGCCGGGCCGGATAGAACACTTCTGAATTTTGTCTCCAATCTGGTTGAGGTAATACATGAGCTTGGTAATATTCAACTTATCATATCTGTCAACCGGTTTGTTATTGAGACATTCAAATCTCAGTTAAAGGCAGGGGGTAACATCTGTTTTTTTTCAAGAGTACCACAGCTTGAGGTACTCAAAGAGAGCGATTTATTGATAACCCATGGCGGTTTGGGTTCAATTAAAGAAGCCATTGAGTTTGGGGTGCCAATGTTGGTTTATCCGCTGGATATGCACTACGACCAGAATGGAAACGGCTTGAAGGTGGAGTATCATGGTATAGGGTTGAGGGGGAATTTTGCCTATGAACGTACAAATGATATGAAATCAAAAATTGAAAGGCTTTTAAATCACGCGGTATTTAAAGAAAAAACCACCGAAAGTTTGCAAAAAATAAAAAGCTGTTATTCGCATCAAAGGAATCAGGTAATACTTAATCAGCTAGGACTATGAGATTAAACATGAATGAAAAAAATGTATTTGAAGCACTTTGGCAATTATTAACCATTTCAAAAGTTAAGGTTACTGAAACAAGCCTCAAAAGTGCCATTCTTCAGCATAATCATCCGACTTCAATACTAGGTATAAGTGAAATACTGAATGAACTGCATATACCCAATCTGGCAACCAGACTTGACCCCGGGCAGATTTACGAAATTCCGTTGCCTGCTATTGCATATTTTGACGACAATGGTGGCAGTTTTGTGACGATTACCAAAGTTGAAAACGATACAATTGAATGGAGACATGACATGGAAGGGATACGTAAAGAATCAATTACCAACTTTACGCATAATTGGCAGGGAATAACTTTATTAATAGAACCCAATGAAGAATCTGGTGAGCCAAACTTTAAGCAAAATCGTAGAAATGAAATTCTGAATGGTTTGCGTTTGCCATTTTTTGTGGTAGGTCTGCTAGTAATCTTGGGTATGATGGGCTTTGAAACTTTTCAGGAGATTTTATTTCATAACAACCAGCTGTATTACGGTTTGCTGCTATCTAAAACTATCGGATTAACTATTTCTGCCATGTTGGTTTGGTATAGTCTTGATGCCGGCAACTCATTTCTGCAAAGTGTGTGTAAATTAAATAATAAATCAAACTGTGATTCTGTATTAAATTCTCCGGCGGCAAAGCTATTTGGATGGATATCATGGGCAGAAATCGGGTTTTTTTATTTTTCAGGTGGTTTTTTAGCGCTGCTTTTTGATGGAGTACGTGCCATACCTTTCATTCAGATTCTTGGGGTTTTGGTAATGCCTTACACCCTATGGTCTGTTTATTATCAAGGTTTTGTTGTTCGGAAATGGTGTGTCTTATGCCTTAGTATACAAGTTTTATTATGGGTAGAGTTTTTATTCAATTGGCCAGTAAATACTGGTTTACCTGCAACTTTTTCGTATAAAATTGCACTAATAGCTTTTCTGATTACCCCTGTTCTCTGGGTATTAATAAAAGGCCTCCTTATAAAATCATTGCGGGCAGATAGTCTTTACGTTGAACTACAAAAACTAAAGTTCAACACCGATTTTATGAATTCAATATTTAGTAAAGAAACATTTCTGCCTCCGTTTTTTGATGGAATGCAGACCATACAAATGGGCAACAATGATGCCGGCAATCATTTACTCTTGATATTGAGCCCCGGGTGTGGCTCTTGTAGGCAATCTTATTTTGCCGCGAAAAGATTGATAGAGAACGAGGGTAATATAAAGATTGATATAGTTTTGGCCGCATCAATGGCTGCACACGATGAGGGAGGTAAGGTTGCATCTCAGATATTGGGTCAGGCCAACGGTATTGATATAAAAACTGCTTTGGATGAATGGTTTAACGATAATAACAAAGACATAGAGAAATGGGAGGCAAAATTTGGAATAAAAAATGATAACAAAAATGGACGAGAACAAATGGCTCTGCATTTAAGATGGTTGGAAATGGCAAATATCAGAGAAGCACCAGTTAGATTCCTTAATAACAGGTTTATCCCTAAAACATATCAGGCCGATGATCTGGGTAAAATAGTCAGGAATCAATTCAATCTAGGATTTGCAAATCAAACTTAAATAATTCTCAATTTAACATTTAAGAATCATGGAAAAACTGTTAAAATTCAAAAGTTCTTCATTGTCAAAATCAGAAATGGCAAAAATTCTGGGGGGTGGTCAATGCGGCTATCAACAGAAAGTTTATCATACTATGTGGGATGCCTACCTCAAAAGCTATACTACGGTTGTAACCACTTATTGGAAACCTGCCCCTTATGATTCGAACGGTGTTTCAAAAAAGAATGCCGTATATCTGGCAGGTCAAAACGGAACACATTATTGTTGTGATCATTGCCCCTGGAATTATCCAGTTTAATGGAGTTGTTAAAACTTGGTAAATACTTTTGGTCTCATGATTTTGATACTTTTATCTGATGTATAATAAGTTAAAAGTAGTTCAAACAAAGAGTAAGTAGGTTTCTACTTACTCTTGAAAGGCACTGTGGTGCAGAGAGGGCAGTGTCCAAAAAACAAATTAACATGATACCGAAAAATCTTTTTTTTACTAGACCAATCAACCGTTAATGAAATGCGAAAATCAGCGGGGTGGAGACTTTTTTTTACCATTAGTAATTCTTACGCTTTACAAAAAAGATGCTTGCCAATTTGGGAGCATTCACTTTGGCTTACGATCGTTTATTTTGTTCTTTTTGTGTTTTTTTCGTGTTCGGCAGATAAAGCAAGGAATGATAAGCTTAAGGTTGTCCAGAAATCAGCCGACAAAGGTTACTCGCAGAAAACTCCGGGTTATATATACTTCACATTAGAAGCCAATACCGCCAGAGAACTATTACTGAATTGTAATTCTCGGGATGGATATGCGCTGGTTAACCTGAATAAAAATAAATTAAAAGATTCGATTCTTTCCGGCGACAATTTAATGGTAACTATAAACTCAATGAATAAAGAGTTTACCTATAATATTTCGCAGGAATTCAGAAAAGGGGATGTGGTAGAAATTGCACTCAATAAAAAGGATTATCCGATTTTTAGATTAAAGAATCGGAGTTTTAACTTTAATGAGATGAACTATTACACCTTATTGAATCTGAAAAGTATAGGAATTGATGATTTCGATCAGAAAATTTCAAATACAGTAGCGCTTGAGTCAGACTCTAAAGCAAGGATATTGAAGGGAGAATTTCTGAGTCCAACGAAAAGCATACAATATAGTCAGCATTTCTTGGATAGCCTTTATAGAAATAACCTCGTTTCAGAAAAGTTCTATCAGGAAACCAAACAAAGACAAACATACAATTTTTATAGCGGGGTGCTTCAAAGCAGAAATAAAATCCAGGTTGATACACACATTACCAAACAATTGATTAATGATAGCCTGGTAAATAAGCTATACTATATCCAGTTTCTTTACAATTGGGCTAAATATCTGGTTGAAAAAGATTTTACTTCCAGTAATCATATCAGATATTTTGAGAAGTGCGAAGAAATTTATGCAGGTAAATCAAAAACAGGTGTGCTTATGTACGCCTTAGGAATGGTTCATTCACAAAGCAGGAACGAAGCCCAAAAGCTGGCGAGGCGTTTTTATAACTCAACTGCCGATAGCTCAATCAGAAGTTTTTTGCATGCTACGTACTTTCAATCTGATAAGGCAGCGGGGCAGGCAAAGATTATTGATTTACAAGGAAGAAAATTCGACAATCTTAATGAAGTAATCAAGACAGACAAACAAGCGTTTTATTATCTCGATTTCTGGGCCTCATGGTGTGTTCCATGTAGAATTGAAATGCCTGTGTCTATTCAATTAAAGAAAATATATGAAAATATGGGTATTAAATTTCTGTATCTGTCGATAGATGAGAGTCATGATGCTTGGAGAAAAGCTAACACCCAATTGAACTTAGGCAATCAGGGAAGTCTTTTGCTAATGAATGCTGGCCAATCGGAAATTATCAGAAAGTTTGATGTATCTGCCATACCTCGATACATGATTATGGATAAAGCTGGCAAAGTAATCAATAGTGATGCACCCCGGCCATCAGACCCGAAAATCAGAGAAGTTTTTGATGAGTTGTTGAGGAAGTAAGATATCGTCTTGAAGTGGCCAAAAATGAAGCAACTACTGTTGCATCCTGGGGTGGCGGGGTACATGCTTATTACAGTTGTGATAACTGTTCTTCTCATACCAATAAGTCGTGGTAAATTGTTTAATTACACTAACCCTGATACAATTCGGGGTTAGTAAAGCTCTGACTAATGCTTACAAATATGAAATTTACTTATTGTAATCTTTTAGCAATTATCTTTTTTAGTTGTGCAAGCGAGCAGAATAAAATGCAGGATAAGGCCTTGGCAAATCCTGACATTGATTCTGTAAACGTTATGGTAAAAAAAGATGTATTAAATAACCATGTATTGGCTTATGAAGACATTTTTGACGAGTTAAATGATTTAACGGAAGGCCGTAATTCGATTCCGGAATCAGGGTTAATCTCTACCTCACACTGGCGTTCTCAGGATATCTTAATGAGAAATTATGATGAAATAATTGAAATAGAAGCAGATAGTACCAGGCCAAAATTGATAGTGGCAAGAACGAAAAATGGAAAAGTAAACAAAGAACTCAATTTTGATTACAGTTATAGATGCCAATCTGACTCTGAGAATGATAATACTTTTTTAAGTGCATTTTTTTTAGATAGTACTTTTTTAAATAACTATGCATTGAGAGAAAAAAAAATTGACAAAAAATTTAAACAAAAACAGAACTATTTAAAAGAGTATTGCAAGCAGTTTAACTTAGACAAAGCATTTTTAAACGATTGGATGAACATTATTAAGTATGATAAATTATATAGGAGAACGTATTTTGGCAACTATGAAAAATGGGACAGGAAATATCTGGAGGAACTGAGTAAGAGTGTTTCAGAATTGAACCAGCACCGTTTATTGAATATGCCTTATTATCGCAAAAGTTGCTGGGGTATAGTAAACCTGCTTTATTACCTTAAGTATGGTAAAGAGTCCATAGAACTAAAAAAAATGTTTGCTGTCATTGACCAGAACTTTAAGGCTGATACTAAAGATTATCTGCAGTTTAAATTATTATTTTGGGTCGATAAGCAAACCACCCGGATTAGATTTTCTAAAAAAGAATATGATAGCTTAACCAATGTTTTTTATGCCACCAGCAAAACATCTGAATATAATAATTACTTACGCAAGAGCCTCAGTTTAAAGAAAATCAGATTTAATAGTGATGAATTAATCAGTACCGGTCAGCGGGTAAAATCACTCGCTAAAATTCTTAACAACCAATTAACCTATATTGATTTTTGGACGTCTTGGTGTGTTCCGTGCAGACAAGAAATGCCTGACTCGAAAAAACTGGCAATTGATTACAAAAATAAGGGGATTAATTTTGTTTATATCTCTATGGATGACAACCCTGTGGCATGGCAAAAGGCAATAAAACAAATTGGGTTATCAGAAACGCATAATTATCTATTGCCAAAGGGAAATGATTCAGAGATAGCCAAAAAGCTAAAAATAGTGGCTATTCCAAGATACATAATCATGGACAAAGAGGGTAGAGTTGTCAATTCTGATGCGCCGCGCCCGTCAGACCCTAAAATCAGAGAAATTTTTGATGGATTGTTGAAAAAGTAAGATATCGACTTGTCAACCTGAAGTAAACATTTATTACCTATACAAAGCAGTTGAAGGAGTACATGATTGCTGGTCTCATTGTAAGGCAGCTACTTGGTGCAAAGGTTGTTAGTAATAGATATTTAGGCTTAAGATAGCAAGCCAACAACTTAAATTGCAGCAATGAGATTTTTCAGTTTTGCATTTACCTTATTAATCGTGCTTTCGTGCAAAAAGAGCAATGAATAAGAATGCCCCGTTGTTGATGAAGGTTACGTAGGGCAGTAGCTTAATTAAAAATTTAGATACAAATATTTAAGAATATAAAAATGAAGAATTTAGTTAAGTTGTTAAAAGTATTTATTTTTTTTATTTGTTTAGTTATTATTAATTCATCTTGCAAGAATGATTCTAATAAAGACTTACTAAAAATAGTGGGAAACTTAGACAACCTTCCTGATGGAAAAATACAGCTAGTTCGATTAGATAGATCTATAATTTGCAGCACAACAACAATTAAAGGCAAATTCCATTTTTTTCTTAAAAAAGCAGAATTTGGAGAGCCAATAATTGTAGCTTTAGAACACATAGATTCAAATAATGTCAAAAGATTGTTTGGATTTAAAACAAGATTAACCCTAAATGGGAAGCCACATTTTCTTTCAAATTTCATGTTGGAAGATGGGATAAAAATAAATGGGAAATTAGAGGAATTTATTTCTTATTCAGATAAACTAAAGATTGTTTTCCCGAATAAAGAAATAGAAACAGGAGAACAAACAGAGGCTTACTTCTCGACTTATTTCCTAAAAAGGATAGATTACACTAAGCTGAAAAAATCTATTGAAAAGTATCCTGATTCATTCTATTTGCTTTATGAATTAGAAAGAAATAGACATGATTTCACGAAAGAAAATATCAATTCGCTACTTAGCCTCTTTTCCAAACAAATTCAATTAAGTAATACTGCTCAAAAACTTAAAAGCTATAGTTTTATTAAAGATAGTTTAATATTAAGTTTTAATACAAAATTAGTTTCTAATGATAATTCTTTAAAACCCGTATTAGTTAAAGGAGAAAAAAGTACGTTGCTTATTCTGTGGGCTTCTTGGTGTGGACCATGTCGTAAGGAGATTCCGATGCTCAAAGAAATTTATAAAAAGAATAAAAACAACCCATATTTTAGAATGGTATCGGTATCGCTAGATGAAGATTCAAAAGCATGGAAAAAAGCATTAGCTATAGAAAAAATGGATTGGGAGCAATTTATTATTACTCCCGAATTAAAAGCGTATCAAAACGACTTATTTCAATTTGACGGAAGTATTCCTACAACGCTTTTCATAGATGGAAAAGGTAAAATAGTTCATAAAATCAGAGGTTTTGATGCGAAAGATGGACCTACACAAACCGAGCAAATCATTAATAAATATTTTAACTTAAATAATTGATATTTCTTTCTTTACCAGCAAAAACCTTAGTATAATTATAAATTGTGTAAGAGCCTAAGCCTAAAAAAAATCAGTCACAAGACTGACGACCTGATCGGTACCAATAAACAAGTAAAATCACTCGCTAAAATTCTTAACAACCAATTAACCTATATTGATTTTTGGGCGTCTTGGTGTGTTCCGTGCAGACAAGAAATGCCTGACTCAAAAAAACTGGCAATTGATTACAAAAATAAGGGGATTAATTTTATTTATATCTCTATGGATGACAACCCTGTGGCATGGCAAAAGGCAATAAAACAGATTGGGTTATCTGAAACGCATAATTATTTATTGCCAAAGGGAAATGATCCAGAGATAGCAAAGAAATTGAAAGTAAATTTTATTCCCCGCTACATGATAATGGATAAAGAAGGTAAAATTATCAATACTGATGCGCCACGCCCATCAGACCCCAAAATCAGAGAAATTTTTGATGAATTGTTAAAAAAGTAATTATGCTGCTTCACAACCTGAAATATCAATTTAAAACCTGGCGCAGGCAACTGAAAGAATACATGGCTTTAAGAAAGCATAAAAGATTGTATTTAAAACAATTGAAAAAATCTGTCAGCAAAATTCAACGGATTGATGTCGGGGCAATAAGTGATAATACTAATGAAATCCGCCTCTTTGCCATTTTTAGAAATGAATCATTACGGCTACCGCATTTCATTGAGTATTATAAGCAGTTGGGTGTAGATAGATTTTTTCTTGTTGATAATAACTCGACTGATAACTCGCAAGCAGTTATTGCAAAAGAAGAAAACATACATATCTTCAATACCTCCGAAACCTATGTTAACCATTGGTACTGGATGGAGCATTTGCTGGATAATTACGGAAAAAACCATTGGTGTGTAGTAGTAGATATTGATGAACTTTTTTGGTTTCCAAACGCAGAAAGCCTGAACATTCGCGCGCTGACACAATATATGGAAGAAGAGGGTTCTACGGCTATCAGGACTTTCTTGCTGGATATGTATCCGGCAGAACAAGTGGGTTCTTCTGCTTATGACGGGGGGAGTCCGCTCTTGTATCTTCCGTACTTTGATAGAGAATACCAGGAAAGTTATTTTGGTTTTTTTGACCGAATCAGGTTCTTGAATTTCAGGTCTGTTATATTTACCGGAGGCATGAGAGAAAGGGTTTTCGGAGCAATAAATCCGCCTCATATTTTGTCGAAAATACCGCTTTTCAAAAACTTGACAGGTACTTATTTAGTACAAGGTATGCACGCAATTAATGGTGCGAAAGTCAGTGATATTCAGGGGGCGGTTTTTCATACTAAATTCCTGTCTGATTTCATCAGTGAGGTAAACGAAGAAGTAAAAAGAGGAGAACACTATGGTGGCGCATTTTACTACAAACATTTTGAAGATGGCATCAAGAAGAACCCTGAAATAAGTTTTCATTATGAAGGCTCAGTGAGGTACGTCGATTCCCGCCAATTAGTAAGCCTTGGTATCATGAAGACTAGTCAGCAATATGAACAGTTTTGCTCTGCTTTAAAAGAAAAAAAGACACATGATGATTTGCCAGACAATCAACAAACGCAACAGTAAATAGACGCATTAGCCCCTTGCATACCAGCCCGCTTCTAAAGTGGGTTTTGATATTGCGTAATGTTCTGACCATTAATTCGCATTTCTCCCTGCCAGTTTTCATTTAAGCCATAATTCATGCTTCTGAAATAACAGAAAAGTAACGTTGAATAAAAATTTGCTTTTATTGTTTGGGTATGAATAGTTTACGTATATTCGTAATGTAATGAATATTAAAGTTTTGATTGAAGCTAATCATACAGTCATAACTGTTTTTAATTTTTCCTGACTATAAAACTTAACCTTGCCATGTTTACAACTTCATTTTCTAAAGACAATGCTGTTGAGGCTACATATCTGTTTTTTAAATCAATCGATACTCAAGTAACTGAAGTATTAAAACTATGAAAACGTGGCTTTGGGGTATAATTCTGCTTATTAACTACTCTCTGTATGCGCAGGAAACAGCATTGAGCTTCAATACTACCAATGCATTAACCGGCCAGAGTGTTTCTATTACTTATCATGGGGCACCTCATGATTCTGTTGAACTATTTATTTACCGGCAAGAACTTGATAAGGAATGTTATCTGGAAAGAAAATTGATTGGTAATTGTAAGGAGGGCCAGAAATTTGAAATTTCTGCTAACGCTAATACAAGATTCTTGTTCTTCAGAGTAGTAAGAAATAAAAAGTTTATCGATAAGCCTGAAAACAACTTTGTTTATTTTATTGATAATGACAACGTAAAGGCGGAGTCAAAGGCTTATGTCGCAAAATATAAGTCGCCCAATTTTGCATGGCAATTTAAAATGGATGGTAATAAAGAAGTGTCCAAAAAACTATTTGAAGAAGCGTTTATTTTTCAACCCTCCCTGAAAAGAAAGTTCTATCTGCCGTATTTACATACATTTGAGCCAGGTAACGGCCTGCACAGATTGCAAATGGAAGACGAACTGGTTGAATTATCAACCCAGGACAGCCTGAATTCAACCGAAACCTGGACTCTGTGCACGTTTTATCAAAATCTGGGTATGACTGAAATGGCAGAGAACTGGCGAACAAAAGCGCTATCAAACTTTCCTGAAGATAAATACACAATAAATCATGTATATTTTTATGATTATCACCGGCCATTCCTGAAATTAAAAACCTCAAATGAAAGAATTCGCCTTTATGAATCATATAAAAATAAATATACGGAAATAAAACCAGAAAATCGGGATGCCTTAGAGTTACACCTATCTTTACTTTTGGCTGCCTTGCTGCCCGACTATATTGAAACGGATGCTTATCAGGCATGGCAACAACAAATGGAATTATTGAAAGAAGAAAGAAGGTATGCTTGCTTCGCCCTGACGGCGTCTCATTTAGTGAAAGAAAAAAAATACCTGCCGGTTGCCAAAGAGCTTATTGAAAAGTCAATGGAAGGCGAGACCCCCTTGCTCAATAGGAACCGTGACTGGCGAGAACCATTTACCTTGCCAGATTTTGAGATAAAAGAAATAAGAAAAACTACTCTTGCAGGAAGGTATCATACGTACGGACAAATACTTGCTTTAGAGGGTGATAAGCGCAAAGCAAAAGAATATCTTAGAAAGGCCGCCTTTGACTACGGTTTTTTAAAGTATGAAGATATTAATGCAGGTTATATTTCTTTTCTTAAAGAAACCGGTGAAACCGAATTGGCAGAAAAAGAGCTTGCGCTAATAAAAAACATGCAAGATAAGATAGATGAAAAAACTATAGGCTTCCAGCTTACTGATGTAAAACTCTTAAAAAAGAAACTACCAGAGCTGGAGTTTCACGATACATCAGGCAGCCTCATTGATATTAAACAGCTAAGTCAAAAAGTAATAGTTTTAGATTTTTGGGCTTCTTGGTGTGGTCCGTGCTTTTTAAAGTTCAAACCCACGCAGCACCTCATTGATTACTATAAAGACAATAAAGATGTTGCCTTTCTATTTGTCAATTCAAAAGAAAGATTGGGAATCAGTCAAAATGAGATTTTAAACAGCATCAGCTCAAGAGGATATAGCTTTAAGGTACTTTTTGATGAAAAAAACAGCCTGGAAACTGACCTTAAAATAAATAGTATTCCAGCGGTTGTGATAATTGACAAAAACCGGGACATCAGATTTATTGAAATAGGTTATGACCCGGCAAAAGAGGTAAATGAGATTTATTCGGCTATTGAGAAGCTAATTCATTAATGGTTGATTAATAGTTGATTTTGTATACCATCCACCAAAGCAACAGCTATATATTGTGTGATTTATAAATAATTACTTCGCATTTCTCCCATCCAGTTTTCACCACAGCTGCAATTCAGGCCTCTGAAACAGAAAAAGGTAACGTTAAATAAAAAGTTTTTCTTTTATTGTCTCGGTATGTATAATTTACATATATTCGTAATCTAATGATAATTAGAGTTTTATAAGTTCAATCGAAAACGGATAAATTATTATGCGGTACTGATTGCCTCTGGAATTATCAGTTTTATTATTAGTGTTTTGATAGGAATTAACCATGTAAGCACACATATTTGTCTTTTGCCTGACTATAAAATTCAACCTTGCCATGTTTACAACGCCATTATCTAATGACAATGCTGTGGCGGCTACTTATTTATATCTGAAATCGATTGGTGCCAAAGTAACCGCTGAAACTGTAGAAGAAACTTTAAAAAATCACCCCGATTACCCAAGCCTGTTGGCTACCAGTGATGCCCTGAACGAGTGGCATATTGAAAACGTGGCCCTACAAATAAAGCCCGAACAAATAGCTGCACTGCCTGTGCCATTCCTGACTCACCTGTATTTAGACGGTGGCATTTTTGCATTGGTAAAAGCCGTGAAAGATGATACCGTTGAGTGGATACATCCAAAGCAAGGCATAAAAAGAGAAAAAAAGCAGGATTTTTTGAGAAAATGGAATGGAGTTGCTTTAATGGCCGAAACCACCGAAGCATCAGGCGAAAAAAATTATGCCGAAAATCGTAAAAAAGAATTTATCGAAAATCTGCGCATACCTACCCTTCTGATTGGCACTTCATTACTCATTATCGGTTTATTTATTTATAGTTTCACAACCGATTGGCACTATAATGCACTATTGGCTACAAAATTCACCGGTGTTATCATTAGCGGTTTATTGCTTTGGCAAGGCATTGATAAAAACAATCCGTTTATAAATAGCCTTTGCCAGGCTGGCGACAAAGCCAATTGCAATGCTATTTTAAGTTCAAATGCGGCTCAGGTTACTTCGTGGCTGAGCTGGGCAGAGGTTGGCTTCTTCTACTTTGCCGGTGGTTTTATAGCCTTATTAATCAATCCTGCATCAGTCTTTTTGCTCTGGGCAGTTGGCGCAACCGCCTTGGTTTATACTATTTGGTCGGTCTATTATCAGGCCTTTGTGGCAAAGCAATGGTGCACACTGTGTTTGGCCATTCAATCGCTATTTATTATTGAGTTTCTGTTGCATATTCAGTTTCTTCCCCAATTAAAATTACATTTTGCTAATATAGTTTTTACTGACATAGCCGCTCCTTTATTCGGTTTGTCAGTATCGGTATTAGTGTGGCTTTTTCTAAAGCCGCTCATACAAAAAAGCCAGCAGGTAAGCCCCTTGAAAAACGACCTTAGACGCTTCAAAAATAACCCTGACTTGTTTCTGAGTTTATTGCAAAATCAGGCGGAAATACCATATTTACCTCAAGATATGATTCTATTTGGTAATCCGAGCGCTGAACACAATCTAACAATGGTAACAAACCCATTTTGCCAACCATGTGCTAAAACTCATAAAATTGTTGAGGAATTATTATTTACCAACGAAAATTTGAAATGCCAAGTGATTTTTTTGGCAAGTAACCATAAAGATGACAAACGAGGAATTGTGGCGAGCACAGTCCTTTCACTACCCAAAGACCAACAAGCAAACGCCTTACATCAATGGTATGAAAATGAAGAACGGAATATTGAAAAATGGCAGACTCAATTGGGTACAATTGGAAATGGAAAGACTGAAAACATTATTGAACAGCATAAAACCTTTTGTGAAGTTGCCAAAGTAGAGGCTACCCCAACTCTATACTTAGACGGCTATAAGTTGCCTCAGCAATATCGTTTAACAGACCTAAAAGGTATCTTAAAGTATTTACCAACAACGGATTTGCAAATCAACCATAAATAAATCTTAACATTTTAAATTTTTACAACAATGAAAAAAATGATTATAAGTATTGGTGCGTCTTTACTTTCAAGAGAGCAAATGAAAAAAGTAAAAGGTGGCTCAGAAAGCTTAGCAGGAGAAGCATGTGGGGCAGCGGCTTGCTTGGGTTCTAATAAAGATTGTGTACCTGCTGGTTGCACAACTTGCTCTACATCTGATGAAAAAACACCAGGTTCTTGCAGTTGATACAGATTAGTGAATTTCATTACAAAGTGCATAAGATACCCAATAAATGGTACTTATGTACTTTGTCAAATTAAAAAATATATGAATTCTATTTTTCTATCTTTTTGTATTAAAAGAATAAGGTACGTATGTTTTTACTCAACCATCTTGTTTGAGTCAATGAGTTGTTTCGGGCAACATACTTTTGTAGTTGAAGGAAAAATCAATGTTTCTGATGGGCAAATTTTACTCATTCCGGCTATTCCTTCAGACTCAATTGATGCAACTTTGGATATAAGAAGCTATGCTGCAAATATAACCAATGGAAGCTTTACTATTAAAGGCGAGTTAGGTTATCCGACCTATCCCTTTATTTTTAAATTTTGCAGCAAAGATACATGCCGTTATTCATCTGATTTTTTTGTAGTTAGAGAAGGTACACAGATGGCCGAAATTGATTTAAAATCTCCTATTCCGTTAGTCAATAATGGCATAATGAAAAATTATTATGACCGTTACTCTTTTACTGAGTACAAACGTTTATTGAAAGATATTACCTGGTTGCAGACATTTTCTGATAGTATCACGGCTGCTTACCCGACTCCCGAGCTGATTCCAGACAGCCTGACAAACGTAATCAAGCTCATCAAAGAAAATCATATTGAAAGAGCAAGAGTGATAGAAAATACTATTTACTCTATGAAGGATCGCAATTATTCTTTTTGGCATTTATACGTTAATTTTTACCAAAGAGGTATTCAGCCAGGGTATGAGTATTTTTTGAAAAACGATATGTCCGATTCTGATATTGCCAGAAGCTCCATTGGGAAAACATTGGCAGCAAAACTAAATGAAGCCAATATCGTAGGAATAGGTAAAAAATTTCCTACAAATTTCGAATATAAAAATCTGACCTCTGGAAAGTTTGAAAAGATAAATACGGAACAAGGGAAGTACACGCTTATCGACTTTTGGCATTCCGCCTGTGGAATTTGCGTTGAACAGTTACGTGAATACAAAAAAATTTATCCTGAATACTCAGCTAAGGGTTTTCGGATTATTTCGGTTCCCGGAGATTGGACTGGTAATCTTGATAGATTAGATATAGCATTAAGAAAATACAAATTCCCTTGGCCGGAATATCTTGATGAAAACAGAAAGATTACTACAACTATAAACATATATGCTTATCCGGCTAATTTCTTAGTGGATAGCTCAGGAATGATAATTAAGAAAGATTTAAAACCCGAAGAAATAATTAGGTTTTTAAATATGAATTTATGATGGTGAATTTCATTACAAAGTGCATAAGATACCCAATAAATGGTACTTATGTACTTTGTCAAATTAAAAAATATATGAATTCTATTTTTCTATCTTTTTGTATTAAAAGAATAAGGTACGTATGTTTTTACTCAACCATCTTGTTTGAGTCAATGAGTTGTTTCGGGCAACATAATTTTGTAGTTGAAGGAAAAATCAATGTTTCTGATGGGCAAATTTTACTCATTCCGGCTATTCCTTCAGACTCAATTGATGTAACTTTGGATATAAGAAGCTATGCTGCAAATGTAAAGAATGGAAGCTTTACTATTAAAGGCGAGTTAGGTTATCCGACCTATCCCTTTATTTTTAAATTTTGCAGCAAAGATACATGCCGTTATTCATCTGATTTTTTTGTAGTTAGAGAAGGTACACAGATGGCCGAAATTGATTTAAAATCTCCTATTCCGTTAGTCAATAATGAGATAATGAAAAATTATTATGACGATTACGCTTATTCAAATTACAAACGTTTATTGAAAGATATTACCTGGTTGCAGACATTTTCTGATAGTATCACGGCTGCTTACCCGACTCCCGAGCTGATTCCAGACAGCCTGACAAACGTATGCAAGCTCATCAAAGAAAATCACATTGAAAGAGCAAGAGTGATAGAAAATAATATTTACTCTATGAAGGATCGCAATTATTCTTTTTGGCATTTATACGTTAATTTTTACCAAAGAGGTATTCAGCCAGGGTATGAGTATTTTTTGAAAAACGATATGTCCGATTCTGATATAGCCAGAAGCTCCATTGGGAAAACATTGGCAGCAAAACTAAATGAAGCCAATATCGTAGGAATAGGTAAAAAATTTCCTACAAATTTCGAATATAAAAATCTGACCTCCGGAAAGTTTGAAAAGATAAATACGGAACAAGGGAAGTACACGCTTATCGACTTTTGGCATTCTGCCTGTGGAATTTGCGTTGAACAGTTACGTGAATACAAAAAAATTTATCCTGAATACTCAGCTAAGGGTTTTCGGATTATTTCGGTTCCCGGAGATTGGACTGGTAATCTTGATAGATTAGATATAGCATTAAGAAAATACAAATTCCCTTGGCCGGAATATCTTGATGAAAACAGAAAGATTACTACAACTATAAACATATATGCTTATCCGGCTAATTTCTTAGTGGATAGCTCAGGAACGATAATTAAGAAAGATTTAAAACCCGAAGAAATAATTAGGTTTTTAAATATGAATTTATGATAATGAATTTCATTACAAAGTGCATAAGATACCCAATAAATGGTACTTATGTACTTTGTCAAATTAAAAAATATATGAATTCTATTTTTCTATCTTTTTGTATTAAAAGAATATGGTACGTATGTTTTTACTCAACCATCTTGTTTGAGTCAATGAGTTGTTTCGGGCAACATAATTTTGTAGTTGAAGGAAAAATCAATGTTTCTGATGGGCAAATTTTACTCATTCCGGCTATTCCTTCAGACTCAATTGATGCAACTTTGGATATAAGAAGCTACGCTGCAAATATAACCAATGGAAGCTTTACTATTAAAGGCGAGTTAGGTTATCCGACCTATCCCTTTATTTTTAAATTTTGCAGCAAAGATACATGCCGTTATTCATCTGATTTTTTTGTAGTTAGAGAAGGTACACAGATGGCCGAAATTGATTTAAAATCTCCTATTCCGTTAGTCAATAATGAGATAATGAAAAGTTATTATGACTCTTACGCTTATTCAAATTACAAACGTTTATTGAAAGATATTACTTGGTTGCAGACATTTTCTGATAGTATCACGGCTGCTTACCCGACTCCCGAGCTGATTCCAGACAGCCTGGCAAACGTATGCAAGCTCATCAAAGAAAATCACATTGAAAGAGCAAGCGTGATAGAAAATAATACTTGCTCTATGAAGGACCGCAATTATTCTTTTTGGTATTTATACGTTCATTTTTACCAAAGAGGTATTCAGCCAGGGTATGAGTATTTTTTGGAAAGATATATGTCCGATTCTGTTATTGGCAGAAGCTTTATTGGGAAAATATTGGCAGCAAAACTAAATGAAGCCAATATCGTAGGAATAGGTAAAAAATTTCCTACAAATTTCGAATATAAAAATCTGACCTCCGGAAAGTTTGAAAAGATAAATACGGAACAAGGGAAGTACACGCTTATCGACTTTTGGCATTCTGCCTGTGGAACCTGCGTTGAACAGTTACGTGAATACAAAAAAATTTATCCTGAATACTCAGCTAAGGGTTTTCGGATTATTTCTGTTCCCGGAGATTGGACTGGTAATCTTGATAGATTAGATATAGCATTAAGAAAATACAAATTCCCTTGGCCGGAATATCTTGATGAAAACAGAAAGATTACTACAGCTATAAACATAATAGCTTATCCGGCTAATTTCTTAGTGGATAGCTCAGGAACGATAATTAAGAAAGATTTAGAACCCGAAGAAATAATTAGGTTTTTAGATAAGAATTTATGATAAACAAGAATACTGGGTTGGATATTAACTTTTCAGGAAAAAGGCTCATTATATTAGACTAAATCTAGTAGAAAACCTTGGAAAAACTTTTGAATGAAAAACTAATTGACTAAAAATGTGCTAAATAATAAATTCCCCTACTATAAACAACTGGATGCGATGGACTGCGGACCCACCTGCCTGCGCATGGTGGCGAAGCATTACAAGAAAAATTTATCTATTCAGACACTGCGCACGAAAGCAGAAATCGGCAAAGAGGGGGTTTCTTTGTTGGGTATTGCGCAAGCCGCTGAAGACATTGGCTTCAAAACGCTGGCTGTTAAGGTAAGTTTTGAGAAGCTGACTACAGAAGCACCTATGCCATGTATTATTCACTGGCAGCAGAATCACTTTGTGGTTGTGTATAAAATTACCAAAAGCCGTTTTGGTAAAGATTTAATGGTACATGTTGCTGACCCCGGAAGAGGTTTACTAACGTACTCAAAAGATGAGTTTTGTCAGGGCTGGCTGGCCTCAAAGAAGAACAATGAAGAAGAAGGTATAGCATTGCTTCTGGAAACCACATCCCGGTTTTATGAAGATGAAGGCGAAAAAAACAGGGGGCTTGCCATTGGCATGCTCTGGCAGTATGTCTGGCGATATAAAAGCTTACTGGTTCAGTTGGGTCTGGGTTTACTGATTGGCTCAATTTTACAGGTTATCTTCCCTTTTCTCACCCAATCTATTGTTGACACGGGTATTCAAACACGCAATTTGCATTTCATTTACCTCATTCTGATTGCCCAGGCCATGCTGTTTTTGGGCAAGGTATCGGTTGATTTCATCAGAAGCTGGATACTGTTGCATATCAGTACGCGCATTAATTTATCCATCCTGTCTGACTTCCTGGGCAAGTTATTGAAACTCCCGATTGCATTTTTTGACTCAAAAAAAACTGGTGATATCCTGCAGCGCATCGGCGACCATCACCGGATAGAGTCATTCCTGACGGGGTCTTCGCTCAATGTCTTGTTTTCGATGTTCAATCTGGTAATTTTCAGTTTTATAGCTGCTTTTTATAACCTCACCATTTTTAGTATTTTCATTGTTTCCAGCATTTTATATACCCTCTGGATAACCGTTTTTCTTCGGTATCGCCGGAAAATGGATAACAAGCGCTTTGCGCTGGCCAGCCAGAATCAGAGCAGCCTGATACAGCTCATTACCGGGGTGCAGGAAATAAAAATGAATAATGCCGAATACCTGAAACGTTGGGAATGGGAGAATCTGCAGGTTAAACAATTTAAATGGAGTATCAAAAGCCTGGCAATAGGGCAATACCAGCAAGCGGGCACTCTCTTTATTAATGAAGGCAAAAATATCCTGATAACTTTTCTTGCGGCCACGGCCGTAGTAAACGGGCAAATGACACTCGGTGGCATGATGGCCATGCAATACATAATGGGGCAGCTCAATGGCCCGATTGAACAATTGATACAGTTTATACAGCATTGGCAGGACGCCCAGATCAGCATTGAGCGGCTCAATGAAATACATGAAATTGACAATGAAGAACCGGAAGAAAAAACCTTTGTAAAGTATCTGCCGCAAAACAAAGATATACAAATTAAGAACCTGAGTTTTACGTATACAGGCGCAGGTAATGAACCTGTTTTGAAGGATATCAGCCTGAGCATCCCCAATGGCAAAGTAACAGCAATTGTAGGTACCAGTGGCAGCGGAAAAACTACTTTGCTTAAATTACTGCTTAAATTTTATAACCCCGGCAAGGGAGAGATTAAACTGGGCGATACTGCCCTTAATAACATCAGTCCGCGTGTATGGCGCAGTGTATGCGGAACTGTTTTGCAGGATGGCTTTATCTTCTCTGATACCATTGCCAATAATATTGCCGTAAGTGACGAAACCCCCGACATACCTAAATTGCTGCATGCCGTAAAAGTGGCCAATATACAGTCATTTATTGAAGAGCTGCCATTGAGTTATAACACCAACATAGGCGCAGAGGGTAGCGGAATCAGTCAGGGGCAGAAACAACGGTTATTAATTGCACGCGCGGTTTATAAAAACCCCGATTTCATATTTCTTGACGAAGCCACCAATGCACTTGATGCCAACAATGAGAGCGTAATTATGCAAAATCTGAACGAGTTCTTCAAGGGCAGAACAGTTGTGGTGGTGGCGCACCGCCTCAGTACGGTAAAAAATGCCGACCAGATTGTGGTGCTTGAAAAAGGCGAGATTGTTGAAACCGGCACCCATGCCGAGCTTACCCAAAAGCATGGCAAATACTTTGAACTTGTGAAAAACCAATTAGAACTAGGAAACTGATGGGAAACAACAAAGATACAGCAGGAGAATTATCAGAAAGTAGTCTCACAGAGTTGGTTGGTGGTAAAGACGTAAGCTCACCAGATTTGCTGAATAGTGGGTCTGACGGGCCACCTGTGCCTCCGGTCTTCTATAAAGGCGGGGGTGGGGGAGGCGACAACCATTCCAACCTGCCGGAGCTACGTAATAGCCAGGTTGATGAGGTGTTGAATCAGCCGCCTGCCTGGCTGGTGCGCTGGGGTGTAAGCGTGTTCTTTTTTGTTTTAATGATTTTGCTGGGTGTTGCCTGGTTTGTTGAGTACCCGGACCTGGTGGGTGCACCCATGATGGTTGTGTCAGACAATACCCCTAAGTCTGTCAATGTGAGAACTGATGGCCGATTGACCCGGCTACTGGTAAAAGAAGGAGAGACGGTGAAGCAAGGCGCGCACCTGGCGTATCTGGAGAGTACGGCCAATGTAGATGAAGTGTTTTCTTTAGAAGCAAACGTTAATCAACTGATACAATTATCGCTTGAAAACGATTTTGCCGGTATCCACCGGGTCAGGGTTCCGCTGTATTTTTCATTGGGGGAGTTACAGAAATCATTTCAGACCTTTCAGGAAGCGCTGGTGCGCTCACAATCGTCCATGCCTGACGGCTCTTATCTCAAGAAAAAAAGTGCCGTAAACAGAGACATCAATACCCTGGAGCGTATTCAGCAGAATACCAGAGCCCAGCTTGAACTACAGGAAAAAGATCTTCAGATGGCATTAGAAGAGGCACAAAGCCAACAAAGGCTGAGCGACAAAGGCTTTGTGTCTAAACAGGAGGCACGCAATGCCCAAAGCCGCTACCTCAGCAAAAAGCAGGCCTTTGAGCAGGCCAAAGGCTCGCTTGATAACAACTCAATGAGCAGGAATCAGAAGCAGCAGGAGTTGATAGAACTAGACAAAACCATTGAAGAACAAAAAAATAACCTGGTGCAGTCTATCAACTCATTGAAAAGCGACATAGAGGCCTGGAAACAGCGCTACGTTGCCATAGCGCCCATTAGTGGCAAAGTGAATTTTCTGACTAGTCTGCAAGAAAACCAGATTTTAAAAGCCGGGCAGGAGTTGCTCTATATTCTGCCTGATGGCACCGGATACCACGGAGAAATGATGTTGGGGCAATACAATTTTGGCAAAGTAAAAACGAATCAGGAGGTGATAGTGAAGTTTCAGAGTTACCCTTTTCAGGAGTTCGGGACGGTTACCGGCAGAGTGGCGTATATATCGGATATTCCCAAAGACACTGTGTATGTAGTAAGGGTTAATTTTCCGGGTGGCTTAGTAACCACTGCCGACAAGAAACTGCCGTTCAGAAATGGTATGACAGCCACAGGGGAAATAATAACCGAGAATCTGAAACTGATTGAGAAATTGTTTTATGATATCCGGAAAACCATGAAACGTTAATCCCAAGCTTATGTCATTTCGTAAATTAGTATACCTGCTTTTGTTTTTTTGTTGGGCAATGGGGGTATCTGCACAAAACAGATTCAGCCTTGAGCAATGTGTAGAATATGCCTACAAACAAAGCTTTGATATCAGACAGCGGCTTTTAAAAATAAAGCAGACCGAAAACGCCTTGCGGCAATCAAAGCAAGCGGTATATCCTAATCTGTCAGGGTCTTTTTCTCAGGGCTTAAGCTCCGGAAGAAGCATTGACCCCTTTACAAACGATTTCATACAACATACCATTTCTTCTAATTCAGTTAGTTTTGGCACTAACGTTATGCTTTTTAACGGTTTCGCGCTGAAGAATCAGATATTGCAGAATTCATATAATCTACAGGCCGACGAATGGGATATGCAGCGGGGTAAAGTAGAGTTGCGCAACCGCATAACCCTTGCTTATATGCAGGTATTAATGAGCCAGGAACTATGGAAAATTAACCAGGAGCAGGTGCGAAGTATGCAGCTACAGATAGATAGAGTAAAAGAACTGGTAAAAGAAGGCAATATGCCCCATACTAACCTGACTGACCTGGACGCACAACTGGCAACGGCTGAGTATGAGGCTTTAAACATGAAAAGTAATATTGAGTTAGCCAGGCTGGCACTGGCGCAGTTGATGGCTTACCCGACTTACAGCTCGTTTGAAATTGAGCCAGTGCCTTTTTATGAAAAAAACATCGTTATTGATGAACAATATTTGCAGGAGGTAACGGCTGCCTTCAATGACCAGCCAGTTATAAAAAATGCCGACTGGCGCTTGCGCAGTTCGGTTGTAGGTATAAAAATAGCGCAGGCGGCCAGGTATCCTAGTGTATCGTTAGGGGCGGGCATGGGAACGGCCTATTCAAGCGCGGCAGCAAGAGAGTATAATTATTTTAATCAGTTGAATTTCAATCTGAATCAATATGCCCGTTTGAATATAAACATACCTATTTACAGCAACGGACAGGTGAAGGGCAGAATAAACAATGCCATTATCAGCCAGCAGATGGCAGAAACCCAGTTGTCGCAATCGAGACTTCAGCTAAAGCAGGAGATAGAACAAGCCTACCTTACCGCCAGAATAGCCCAGGAAAAACTCACCAGCGCCCAAAGACAATTGAATGCGCAGCAGACAGCGTTTGATTCGGCCCGGGAGCGATTTCTGGAAGGCCTGATTCATGCCATTGAGCTTAATACTTTCCGGCTGAATCTCGAAAAAGCCAATTCAAACTTCATACAGGCCAAATATGAATTGCTTTTCCGCAAAATGCTGCTGGATTATTACCGGTAGATGGCAGGGTATTGCTGACATAAAAAACTTAGCCTGCTATTTCATTGGCCATCTTTTCTGCCTGTTTCAGTACGGTGTCAGTGGCCAGCAATTGCATATCTGGCGGGTATCCGTATTTTCTTAATAATCGTTTTACTGCTACTCTCAAGCCAGACCTTACACTTTCTTTGATTGTCCAGTCAATAGTTGCGTTTTTTCTGATGGTCTCTGTCAGCACAATGGCCAGTTCCCGCAGCTTTTCTTTCTGCATCAGTTCTTTGGCGCTATCGTTATTGGCAACTGCTGTGTAAAATCCATATTCATACTTGGTAAGGCCCATTGCTTTGGCCTCATTGTCCATTTTAACTATTTCCTTACTTATGGTAATTATCTCTTCCAGCACTTCGGCAGAGGTAATTATTTTATTATGATACCTTCTGATAGAGTTTTCAAGCATCTCCATCAGGTGTTTACTTTGCACCATATTTGTATTGGCTCTAGCCTTTATCTCATCGTTCAGTAGTTTCTTTAACAACTCAAAGGCCACATTTTTATGCTGCATTCCTTTCAATTCCATCAAAAACTCTTCCGAAAGTATCGATATATCCGGTTTTTTAATACCTGCGGCATCAAAAACATCAACCACTTTTTCTGAAACCAGCGCTTTGTCTATCACCTGCCTGATGGTGGTTTCAATTTCTTCATCCGTTCGCCCCGAACCCCTGCTTACAAACTTCACTACGCAAGCCTTTACGGCCTGAAAAAACGAAATCTCGTCTATGACATCCATAGACTCATTAGTCGGATTAGCCAGTGCTAAGGCTCTTGACAACGCCGTTACTTCGTTAATAAACCGTATTTTTTGGTCTGGGGGCTGCATAATAAAGTTTTCGGCAGCCAGAATCAGCGATAATTTCTTCGACGTATCAGCCTCAAAATAATGCTTATATTCAAAACCATGAAACATGGCAGCCACCACTTCCAGTTTCTCCAGCATCAGTTGCACCGCCTTTTCCTTTAGCTCGGTCGGGTCGCCTTTGCCGCCTGCATTCGTATAAAACGCCAGGGCTTTTTTCAGGTCTGAGGCTACGCCCAGGTAATCAACCACCAATCCACCGGGTTTGTCTTTGTAGACCCGGTTTACCCTTGCAATGGCCTGCATCAGGTTATGCCCCTGCATGGGTTTATCAATGTAGAGGGTGTGCATACTGGGGGCGTCAAAGCCTGTCAGCCACATATCGCGCACAATTACCAGCTGCAATTCGTCGTCCGGGTTTTTCATTCTTTCAGCTAAAACCCTTCGTTGCTCTTTGGTGGTATGGTGCCTGGCTATCTGGGGGCCGTCTGATGAGGCCGAGGTCATCACCACTTTTATCACGCCTTTATTCAAATCATCCGAATGCCAAGCTGGTTTCAGGGCAATAATGGCCTCATACAGTTCGGCGGCAATCCGGCGGCTCATGGTAACTATCATCCCTTTCCCTTCAAACACTTCCTGTCGCTGGCAAAAGTGGGTTACTATGTCTCTGGCAATATTGCTTATCCGGTTTTGGCTGCCTATCAGGGCTTCCAGTTGTGTCCATTTGGCCTTTGCTTTCTGGGCATTGTTCAAATCTTCCTGTTCCAGCTCATCATCCAGGTCTTCTACCAGTTGCCGGCCTTCGTCGCTCAGGCTTACTTTGGCCAGGCGGCTTTCGTAATAAATACGCACGGTGGCTCCGTCTTCAACGGCCTGGGCTATGTCATAAATATCTACGTAGTTTCCAAAAACAGCCGGAGTATTAACGTCGGTACTTTCAATGGGTGTGCCTGTAAAGCCCAGGTAGGTAGCGTTGGGCAGGGCGTCGCGCATGTATTTGGCAAAGCCATATACTATTTTTTTGCCAATTACGTTTCCGCCGGCATCTTTATCGTCAATGGTTTTGGCTCTGAAACCATACTGTGTCCGGTGGGCTTCGTCGGCTATTACCACAATGTTGGTTCTGTCAGACAGCAACTCATAAACGTTGCCTTCCTGGGGCTGAAACTTCTGTATGGTAGTAAAAATTACCCCGCCAGACGCCACCCGCAGCAAATCTTTCAGTTGGTTGCGGTCGTCGGCCTGTACGGGCTCCTGCCTTAGTAGTTGTTTCGATGCCGCAAAGGTATCAAACAGCTGGTCGTCCAGGTCGTTGCGGTCTGTTATTACCAAAATGGTGGGGTTGCTGAGGGCTAATACTATTTTGCCGGTATAAAACACCATGGTTAACGACTTCCCGCTGCCCTGGGTGTGCCACACCACGCCGCCTTTTTTGTCGCCCGCGGGCTGTTGGCTTACACCCGCCACGCCATAGCTTTCGGGTGGTTCTGCCACTACCGCCATGCCTGTCTGGTAGGGCGCAGGGCTGTATCCGCTTGCCCGCAGGGTAGATTCTACCGCCCGGTTTACGGCATAGTACTGGTGATACGCCGCTATTTTTTTTACGGTTGTAATAGACGTAATGCCCGTTGCGGTATCGGTTTTTTTTGATTTTTCAAAAACAATGAAATGCCTGATCAGGTCAATGAGGGTGGCCGGATTCAGCATGCCCTGTATGAGGGTTTCTAACTGGCTTACCAAATGCGAGGCCTCTGCTTTGCCGTCGGCTGTTTTCCAGGCCATAAACCGGCTGAAACCCGATGAAACGGTGCCAGCCTTGGCCTCGAGGCCGTCTGATATAACCACAAAGCCGTTGTAGGTAAACAAGCCTGGTATAAGGGCCTTATAGGTTTCTACCTGCCTGAAAGCCGAATGCAGCGTGGTGTTGGCATCGGTGGCGTTTTTGAGTTCGAGCAATACGAGCGGAATACCGTTGACGAACAACAGCAGGTCGGGGCGTTTGTTGTGGTTGTTTTCAACAATGGTGTATTGGCTGGCCACCACAAATTGGTTATTAGCCGGGTTTTTGAAATCTATCAGCCATACTCTGTCGCCCCGGTCTTCACCGCCTATACGTACGGTAACGGGTACGCCCTCTGTGAGGAACCGATGAAACGTTTCATTGTTGGTGAGCATATCCGGCGATGCTATCCGCTGGATTTCCCTGATGGCCTCGGCCTGTGCATCAACCGGTATGCCGGGGTTGATTGTCTGAACAGCCGCTTGCAGCCTGCTCATTAACAAAACCTGTGAGTAGCTTTCCCGTTCGGGGTTTGGGCTGTCAGGTGCTACGTCTGGTGCATAGATATACGCATAACCGAGCTGGCAGAGCAGCTCAATGGCCAGGTTTTCTATATGGGTTTCTGTTAATTTAGTCATGCTGCATTTATATTTATAGACCAGCCCTGCGCTGTACTTTATTTTCAGCCCGGTGTTACAGGTTTTGGGCGTTCGTCTAATATTCTACTTTTACTTCACCACTCATCAGTTTGGGTAACAAGGTATCTCGCAAGGCAGTGAGGGTTCTGATTTGGTTATTGTTATTTTTCACTTTAGAAAACCATTCATTTGTTTCTTCTCCAAATTTTACGAGTAATGATATGGGTGGAATTGAAATCTTAATATCGTCGAAGTCCGCCTTTCCTAGATGAATTACTGTTGTTCCAACTTTTGTGTTTTCGTAATAATGTAAATAGGGTTTCATTAAGGAGAAAATGAAAAAGTCAGGAACGTATTTGTGTTTCGGAACAAACTTACATACTCTTTGATTGAGTGCAGATCTTATTCCTGACCAAATATAAAGTCTAAATTCACCATCCATTCCTGCAACTAAGTCTCCATTTTCCAAATTGAATTTTAAATCACAAACTTCTTCAGTATAAACATTAGATTGCCCATCTTTCAAATCCCTAATTCTAATTAATGGCAACCCTTTTTTTTCTGAATTGAAGTATTTTGATTTGAAAGGGAAGCCATAAACAATTTCAACTAATTCATAAATACTTCCCATCTCCCACTCCTCCTTTGCTTCTTCAACAAACCACTGTCTGAAAAGCGTTTCGGCCATTTTTTCTAAGGTGGCATTCTGGCGGTGCAGCAGGTCTATTTTATCATCTAAACTGCTGAGGATGGAGGCAATGGCGGTTTGTTCGGAATATTCAATCCAAGGAATTTCTGTTTGTAAAATCAAATCCGGACTTAAATTTGGTTGACCACTTCCCGCACCAGTATTAAAAAGATAATCTTGAAATTTATCTGTTGTTAAAATATAATAAAGGTAGTCTTTATTAAGATGGACTTCATCACAAATGAATTTTCCTACACGTTGATTCAGGAAGGCTTTATCACCTTTACGAAGTTTTAGTTTTCCAACTCTTCCAACGCTTCCTTGTCCAGTCATTGCAATCAAAAGATCATCATTCGTTAAAAGATATCTTTGAGTTTGAAAATTAACCAATTCTTCAGGTACATAATTTCCATTGGTATCAATTGTTACCACTCGATTCTGAATATTACCTATTTTTATTAGAGGTATTCCTTTATTTACATAATCAGAACTCTTAAAAGCAAATCCTGATAAGAAACTACAACCAATTTCCGAAAGAATCTTGTTTGATATTTCACTCATTGATTTTAATTTTTAAAAGGTTAGCGGCAATGATTTCGTTCAGTTGGGCTTCTTCTTTCAGTTGGGCTTCCAGTTCGGCTTTCAGGGTGCTAAAGCGTTCGGCAAAATCAAAATCGTCTTCATCATCAGGCAGGCCAACGTATCGGCCGGGTGTCAGCACGTAGTCCAGCTCGGCCACTTTGCTAAGGGGGGCAGCGGCACAAAAACCGGGTATGTCTTCATAATTACCGCCGGGGTTACGCCAGTTGTGGTAGGTAGCAGTTATTTTCTGTATATCGTCGGCAGATAGCTCACGGGTGCGGCGGTTAATGAGGTACCCCAGGTTGCGGGCATCAATAAACAGTATCTCTTGGCTGCGGTCGCGGTACTTGCCGTTTTTGCGGTTGCGGCTCATAAACCACAGCGCGGCGGGTATCTGGGTGTTCAGAAACAACTTGGCCGGCAGGTTTACGATGCAGTCAATGAAGCCTTTTTCAATTAATGTTTTGCGGATGTCTCCCTCGCCTGATGTTTTAGAGGTCAGCGCGCCTTTGGCCAGCACAACCCCTGCCTGCCCGCTTGGCGCCAGGTGGTATAAAAAATGCTGCATCCAGGCAAAGTTGGCATTGCCTGTGGGCGGGGTGCCATACTGCCAGCGGCCGTCGGTACGTAGCTGTTCGCCGCCCCAGTCGCTCACATTAAAAGGCGGGTTGGCAATGATATAATCGGCCTTCAGGTCTTTGTGGGCGTCGTTCAGAAACGAGCCTTCGTTGTTCCATTGTACCTGCGAGCTGTCAATACCCCTGATGGCCAGGTTCATTTTAGCCAGCCGCCAGGTGGTCTGGTTGCTTTCCTGCCCGTATATAGAGATATCGTTGATGCGCCCCTGATGCTCGGTTACAAATTTTTCAGAATGCACAAACATACCGCCAGAGCCACAGCAGGGGTCGAACACGCGGCCTTTGTAGGGTTCCAACATTTCAACCAGCAGCTCTACCACACTACGCGGGGTGTAAAACTGCCCACCCTTTTTGCCCTCGGCCAGTGCAAATTCACCCAGAAAATACTCAAAAACATGGCCCAGCACATCGGCGCTTCGGGCTTTGGCATCGCCCAGAGCAATGTTGCTCACCAGGTCAATGAGTTCGCCCAGGCTGGTGGGGTCCAGGTTTTGCCGGGCATATACCCTGGGTAAAACGCCTTTCAGCGACGGATTTTCTTTTTCAATCACATCCATCGCGTTATCTACCATTTTGCCAATTTCCGGCTGTTTGGCATTGGCCTGTAAATTACTCCAGCGCGACTCCTGCGGCACAAAAAATATGTTTTCCGAACTGTATTCGTCGCGGTCTTCGGGGTCTGCGCCCTCTGCTTCTTCGGCTTTCAGCACGGCATACCGCTCTTCAAAAGCATCAGAAATATACTTTAAAAATATAAGCCCTAAAACTACGTGTTTATATTCGGCGGCATCAATGTTTTTACGGAGTTTGTCTGCAGCTTTCCACAATTGCTTTTCCAGGGGTTCTTCGGCTGCTACTTTTTGTTTACTCATCGGGCTGGTGTCAGTTGGTTATATCCCGCTAAATTAAAATTTTATTTCTGATTGTGCGAATGACGTATCTATAAAAGTATTGAGGCAATGCTGATGATACCGCCAAGATATACAGGTGAGGGTGGAGAGTAAACTTAAAAACCGGCATTTGAGCAACAAGCCGGGGAGAATGGAGCAAAAAAAAGGTCCGGAAATGCGATGCTTCCAGACCTTTTTTGGTGGGAGTTACAGGATTCGAACCTGTGACCCTCTGCTTGTAAGGCAGATGCTCTGAACCAGCTGAGCTAAACTCCCATATCCCCGTTGTGATTTGGGACTGCAAAGGTGCAGGTTTGTTTTTAATTATCCAAATCCTCGCCAAAAAAAAGTTTAAAAATTTTAAATTTCTTTATAAAATCATATTTCATATTTATTTTGTTTAAAAATGGCCGGGTGTTCAATCACGTCAGTTTTTATTGCCGTCAAAAAAGTACTTATTTTTATCAAAATATTATTTGAAGACTCCGCCCCTAAAACATAATTTTGTAGCTTACCATTTCAACCTTTAATCTTATGGCTCTTGAGCAAACCTGGCGTTGGTTCGGCCCAAATGACCCCGTGAGTTTGTCAGATGTGAAACAGGCAGGAGCAACGGGAATCGTATCTGCTCTGCATCATATTCCTAACGGACAAGTCTGGACAAAATCTGAAATTGAAATCCGAAAAACAGAAATAGAAAAACATGGGCTTACGTGGTCGGTGGTAGAAAGCGTACCTGTGCATGAAGATATCAAGAAGGCTTCCGGCAATTACAAACAGTATATCGAAAACTACAAAGAGAGCCTTGCTAATCTGGCCGCTTGCGGCATTGATACGGTTTGCTACAATTTCATGCCGATACTGGATTGGACCCGCACCGACCTCGACTTCCCGATGCCCGACGGCTCAACAGCCCTGAGGTTTGACATGACCGAGTTCTGCGCTTTTGAGGTGTATATCCTTAAAAGACCCAATGCCGAACAGTCTTATTCAGAGAATCAGCTGCAAAAAGCCAAAGAATGGTTTGATAAAGCCGGCGATACTGACATTCATCGGCTTACCAGAAATATCATAGCCGGGCTGCCGGGCAGTGAAGAAAGCTTCACGATTGATGCTTTCCGCGATACACTTGATACCTACAAGTATGTGGGCGAGGCAGAACTCCGCAAGAATCTGTATAGCTTTATTCAGGCCATTACTCCGGTGGCCGAAGAAAACGGTGTCTTATTATCTATTCACCCGGACGACCCTCCGTATCCGATTTTAGGTTTACCACGTGTGGTGAGTACTGAAGCTGACGCTAAACAACTGTTGGCAGCAGCCGAGAGCAAATACAATGGCTTGTGTTTTTGTACAGGCAGCTATGGCGTAAGAGCCGATAACGACCTGGTGGGTATGGTAGAAAGATTGGGTAACAGAGTAAACTTTATCCATCTGCGAGCAACCAAACGGGATGCCGAAGGGAACTTCCATGAAGCTGACCACCTGGCTGGTGATGTTGATATGTATGGAGTAATGAAAGCCCTGCTTACCGAGCAAAAAAGAAGAATAGATGAGGGCAGACAAGACATAAGGCTGCCATTCAGACCTGACCACGGCCATAAAATGCTTGACGACCTGAACGCAGCTAAGCGCACCAACCCCGGCTATACTGCCATTGGCCGTTTGCGTGGCCTGGCTGAGTTAAGAGGCCTTGAATTAGGAATTATTCGTTCTTCGTTCAGTAGCTAATATTGCTTACCTTTGTTGGGTATTGCAGATAATTAAAGATTTTAAAAAGATTCAGCACAAATACAGATGCCTAAAATAGTTACATTCGGTGAGATACTCCTACGGTTATCAACTCCCAATTTCCAGAAAATTGAGCAGGCTCAATCATTCAATGCTACCTTTGGCGGCACTGAAATGAATGTGGGGGCCTCGTTGGTAAAGTTCGGTTTTGATGCCACCCACGTTACCTGTTTTCCTAACAACCTGATGGGGCAAAAAGCGAAGGCGTATCTGCGTTTTTTAGGCATTGATACCACTCATGTTAAACTGGAAGGAGACCGTGTAGGCGTATTCTTTCTGGAAACAGGTGCCGTAATGCGCGCCAGCCAGATTGTTTACGACCGCATGGACTCTGCCTTTGCCAATCTTGACCCGAGCTGGTTTAACTGGGAAGAGATTCTGCAAGGCGCCGATTGGTTTCACTGGTGTGGTATTACTCCTGCTTTGTCAGAAGGAGCAGCTATTGCTTGCCTGGAGGCCGTTAAAACCGCCAAAAAGCTGGGTATCACGGTTTCGTCTGATATTTATTACCGCAGCAACTTATGGAAGTATGGCAAAACGCCGCAGGATATTCTGCCTGAACTGGCCTCGTACTCTGATATTATACTGGCCAGCAGAAAGAACATAGAAGAAATTTTCTCGTTGAAAGTAACGGCCGAGAAAGGCAAGTTTGTGGAGGCTTGTAAACTACTGATGGAGAATTATCCGAACGTGAAAAAGGTGATAGATACCGACCGCGTGCAGGTGAGCGCATCACACAACCAATACAATGCAAAAATGTGGAATGGTGAAGAGTTGATAGAAACCGATTATCAGGATATTACCCACATTGTAGACAGAATAGGTACCGGTGATGCCTTTTTAGGTGGATTTATTTACGGACAACAGGTATTACAAGACGACCTGAAATCGCTGCAATTCGGGGTAGCTGCAGGAGCCCTGAAACATACCGTTGAGGGAGACCAGAATCTGGTAACAGTGCCCGAAGTAGAAGCCGTTATGAGTGGCGACAAATCCGGTCGATTGAAAAGATAATAAACTTACATTAGAAATTTGAGTTACAGATATGGCACGATTCGATAAAAACACAACTTTAGCGCAGGTTAGCGCCACAGGCCTTGTTCCATTGTTTACGCATAACGACCTCGACATTTGTCTTGGGGTATTAAGGGCATGCTACCAGGCAGGCGTGCGTGTGTTTGAGTTTACGAACCGTACCGAAAATTCATTTAATAATTTTAAAGAGCTTGTCAGCATTGCAGAGACCGAAATGCCCGAGATGATTCTGGGGATTGGTACTATCTATGATGCGGCTACGGCAAAAAAATATATTGAAATCGGCACCAATTTTATTGTGGCGCCTATTATGAACCCCGAAGTAGGGGCCGTTTGTGTAGAAGCGGGTATACCCTGGATGCCAGGCGTAATGACCGTTACAGAAATTTATAACGCCCGCCAGGCCGGTGCCGAATTTATCAAGATATTCCCCGGCGAGGTTTTGGGGCCTGCATTTGTAAAAGCCCTTAAAGCCCCAATGCCTGATGTACAGGTAATGGTTACCGGAGGCGTTTCGCCAACCGCCGAAAGCCTGAAAACCTGGTTTGGCGCGGGTGCAACAGCCGTTGGTATCGGATCTCAACTAGTACCTAAAGAAGTGCTGGCAACCAAAGATTTTGCACAGGTTACCAGCATTGTTGCCAATGCACTACAGATTATTAAAGAAGTTAAGGCCTGAAATGGCGTAGTATTTTATTTTCTGAAACATTTTGCGTGGTGAGCGTAAAAATATATCTTTGCGGCACAAAAATTAAAAAGCCCATGTCATTTACCGCTGTGGTTCGCTAATTGCGAACATCTTCTTATCTTCTTGTTTTTTACATAAGTTATCTTCATAACTTGTTGTAGCGCTATATTCATTTTTTCTTTTTCATTTTTCTATTCTATGTCTCCCGCCGGGGGTGGTATGGTATTGAAACGGCAATAAACTGTTTTATTCATGCGGAAATTTTTCAAATTATTGATACAAGCCATTCGTGGCGAAGAACAAAATTATACGGAGTTAAACATTAACAGGGCAATCTTTCTATTATCGGTACCCATGATACTGGAAATGGTGGGCGAGTCGCTCTTTGCTATTGTTGATGCGTTTTTTGTGGCCCGTTATGTGGGTGTTGAAGGGGTGGCAACGGTAGGGCTTACTGAGTCTGTGCTAACATTAATTTATTCGGTAGCCATTGGTTTAAGCACTGCGGCTACGGCCATTGTGGCGCGCCGTGTGGGCGAAGGCAACAAAAAAGGGGCCGGTGTGGCTATGGCGCAGGTAATTATTATTTCGTTAATATTTGGTGTAGCGGTGGGTATTCTGGGCTTTACTTTTGCAGAAGACATCTTACGTTTAATGGGAGGCGACGCCCATCTGATTGAAAAGGGGGCAGGCTTTACCCGGATAATTTTTGCCAGTAGCCCGTCTATCATACTTTTGTACACATTAAGTGGCGCACTACGCGGCGCAGGCGACGCCTCAACGGCCATGAGATCAATCATTCTGGCCAATTTTATTAATATTGGTATGGACACCCTGCTGATTCCCGTTCTTGGCTTTGGCGTAGAGGGGGCAGCCATAGCTACCAGTATCGGCCGTACCATTGGGGTAATTTATCAGCTATATGCCATTTTTAAAGGCAATGGTAATATGCAGATTGACAGAGATCAGTTTAAACCTAATACTGAAATTATCCGAAGTCTGATTAACATCGCCGCCGGCGGTACAGGCCAATTCCTGATACAATCGGCCAGCTGGATTTTCCTGACCCGTATTCTTTCAAGTTTTGGAAGCGATGTAGTGGCAGGTTATACCATAGCCATACGTATTATTGTATTTACCATTTTACCTTCCTGGGGTATGTCTAACGCGGCTTCTACCCTGGTAGGGCAGAATCTGGGAGCAGGTAAACCCGATAGGGCAGAGAAATCTGTCTGGCGAACCGCGCTTTATAACATGGGTTTTCTACTTCTGGTAGGCATCATTTTCTCGGTTTTTGCCCGAGAGTTTATCGGAATCTTCAATGATAACCCGAAGGTAATAGAAGTAGGCGTTTTATGTTTGCAGATTATTTGTCTGGGATATGTATTCTTTGGTTTTGGAATGGTTATCGGGCAGTCATTAAACGGAGCCGGCGATACCAAAACGCCCACTATCATGAATCTGATTTGCTTCTGGGCGCTTGAAATACCTCTGGCTTATCTTTTTGCAATTACTTTCAAATGGGGGCCATCGGGGGTTTTCTGGTCAATTGCCATCAGCGAATCCATCCTGGCAGTAATTGCCATCTTTGTATTCAGAAGAGGTAAATGGAAAACCATGCAGGTGTAGCACGAGTGCCCGTCGTCAGGCGGGCATTTGTTTTTTATAAGATTAATTAACCGGTAATTTTGTTTTTTATTGCTTTAACCCGGGGTGCATTGCCTTCAGCTACTGCTTTTTAATCTAATCCTTAGTTTTATCACTGTATCTTTCCGAACTTTGCTGCCTTTAAAATTGTAATATTTAGAAATTCACGGCGGTAGCCGATGTGTGCTCAATGAAGAATTACCTCAGATTACTTTCATACGCTCGTCCATTAGGAAACTTCATCGTTCCTTTTCTTATAACCTCCCTGTTGGCAAGTGTTTTCGGCGTATTGAATTTTACATTGTTAATACCCCTGTTAAAAGTTCTTTTTAACCAGGTAAGCCCTGAAGAGATGAAGGGTATGCTGAAGCCACCCACTGGCATCAACCCCATTCAGCAGTTTAATTTTTTCTTTGCTACTTTCCTGAAAGAAAACGGTAAGCAGGGCGCCTTACAGTTTGTTTGTGGCACCGTGGGTGTTACCATAGTTTTGTCAAACATATTTAAGTACATCAGTGTCAGGCTCCTCGAAAACTTCAAGTCTAATATGGTGGCCAACCTAAGGCAGGCCGTATTCAGCAAGGCCATACATCTACATCTGGGCTTTTTTAGCAACGAACGTAAGGGGAATCTGATATCACGTATTGTAACCGATGTACAAGAGGTTGAAAACTCAATTGCCAATACCTTCTCGGCTGCTACCAAAGAGTTCTTCCTGTTTTTGTCGTATATAGTAACTTTATTTGCCATTTCGTGGAATCTCACACTCTTTGCGCTATTAGTTATTCCGGTTTCAGGCATTTTTATTTCTACGCTGGTAAAGAAAATGAAGCACAATGCAGGCGAAGGGCAAAGAAGACTGAGTAACCTGATTAGTTTGATGGACGAGGTGTTTGGCGGCATGCGCGTGGTAAAAGGCTTTGTGGCCGAAAACTTTGTAACAAACAAATTTAAAGAAGAAAACCAGGCTTATCGTAAATCAATTTTTAGTCTGGCTTCCAGAAGAGAGATGGCCTCACCGTTTTCTGAAATCATGGGGGTTTTTGTGGTAATAGGTATTTTATTATATGGGGGGTCATTGATTCTATCAAACGAATCGACACTGGAAGCAGCAGAGTTTATAACCTACATTGGCATTTTTTCTCAGGTTATGCGTCCGGCTAAAGAAATATCCAATGCCTTTAGTTCAGCACAAAGAGGTTTGGCGTCAGGTGAAAGAGTATTGAACCTGATTGACAGCCACTCGGAAGTGGTGAATGATAAAAACCCGGTTGATATAACAGATTTCAACGAGAGCGTAACATTCAGGAATGTAGACTTTTCGTATGATGGTACGGTTCAGGTATTGAAGAACATCAATTTTGGCTTGTCTAAAGGTAAAACTATCGCTTTGGTGGGGTCGTCAGGGGGTGGTAAATCTACCATTGCCGATTTAGTGCCAAGGTTCTATGACCCGACAGCCGGGGAAATACTCATTGACGGGCTGTCTATGAAACGTGTATCGCAGCAGTCGCTTCGTGGATTAATGGGCATAGTAACTCAGGAAGCCGTTTTATTTAATGATAGCATTTTTAATAACATTGCTTTCGGAAAAACAGTTACAGAGGCAGAAGTAATACAAGCGGCCCGAATAGCCAATGCACATGATTTTATAATACAGCAACCGGAGGGTTACCAGACTGTAATCGGCGACAGAGGCACCAAACTTTCGGGCGGGCAACGCCAGCGATTGTCAATTGCCAGAGCCATTCTGCAGAATCCGCCTATACTGATTCTGGACGAGGCCACCTCGGCCTTAGATACAGAATCAGAAAAACTGGTGCAGGATGCCCTCACGAAGCTGATGCAGAACCGCACCACGCTGGTTATTGCGCATAGATTAAGCACCATACAAAGTGCCGACGAGATTCTGGTAGTGCATAAAGGCGAAATTATTGAAAGAGGCAGCCATGAAGAATTGTTGAAAATTGAGAACGGATTTTATAAGAAACTGAGTTTGTTACAGACGCTTTAAAGCCATGATTCGGAAGGATATGCTCGTGAAGGCTGCAAATTACTGCGCTTATCAGGAACGCACACAAGCAGAAGTGCGTGAGCGCTTGCAGCAATGGGGCGTGTATGGAGACGAAGCCGAAGAAATAATTGTGTATCTGATAGAAGAGAATTACCTGAACGAAGGCCGTTTTGCCAAAATATTTGCCGGAAGCAAGTTCAGAGTTAAACATTGGGGCAGAAAAAAGATACTGCATGAACTGAAAGCCCGGAAATTATCGCCCCACGCCATCAGAGAGGCCATGGCTGAAATTGAAGACGATGACTATCTGGCTACGCTCAATGAGCTGATTTCTAAGAAACGGCACGAACTACGCACCGAAAAACACCCACAGATACTGAAACAAAAGCTGGCACGCTACGCCATAGGCAAAGGTTATGAAAGTGATCTGGTTTGGGAAGCAATAAACAAATCTATGGCTTCTTAAATTTGAGGGCCTGTTATTTACCAGATGCCAGGCCCTCAAATTTAACGTTCTGCCAGTTTCTATTGTTTTGTTAAAACTAGTCTGGTTGAACTGCTAGTGCCACCCGATGTGGTGGTTTCCAGCCAGTCCATCTGGTTACCTTTAAAAGTAACGTCCATATTCAGAATAACGGTCGAGCCATCCAGAATGGTAATTTTCCCGTTCTTTACTTCGTATTTTTTCCCGTCTACATTCCCCACAAAGTCATTTACCACTGCCTTACATTCGGTTGGCACATTTGCTGATATAAAACCATCAGACTTGAAAGTAATTTCAATTTTAGCAAAACAGGGATAAGCGGCTACTATTAAACCAAAGTTATCAACTTCGGCTGCATTGCCAGATTTCGTATAAACGGCTGTAAACTTCCATCTTCCTTCTATACCCGTACTTTGCCCCGTTGGCTCATCTTTTTTAGAACAATTAGTTACTGCAAACAAAACTGTAGCCAAAACCAACAATACCGCTACTCTGCGAAATGCTGAAATATTCATTAATAAAGGTCTTTTAGTGAGTAAAAACGTTTTAATCTATCACTTAACGAAAAAATACCAAAACGTAGTCTCTTAATCAGCTTAATAATTTCCTTTCATTAATGTTAAACAGACGGGTCTCACTATTATTTTCTTCCGTTTCGTTCATGTTTTCTTGATGCTTTTGTATATTACTTATCTATTTGTAAAGTGGACCTGCAAACGGGTTTCAAAAGGTTTAAGACAATCAATAGTTGTATTGACATCATCACATGAAAAAGATTTTCATTTATCTGGTTTTTATCCAGGTTTTTATAGCTGCCTGCAACAACGGCAATGAGAAATCCACCTCGCCTGCGTATAAATCATTAACTGAGGCTGTATATGCCTCGGGGAATATCTACCCGAAAAATGAATACAGGCTTACAGCCAATGCTGATGGTTTTCTGATTCGTCAGACTGCATTTGAAGGAGACCTGGTTACCAGGAACCAATTGATTTTTCAGTTGGAAAGTATCTCTCAAGACGCCCGTCTGGAAGCAGCCGGCAATATTCTGCGTCAGTCAGAGACTAACTACGGTGCCAATTCTCCGGTACTGGCAGAGCTCACCTCTCAGCTACAGAGCGCCCGAACCAAACTGGCGAATGACTCTGTAAATTATTTTCGTCAGAAAGAATTATACGACCGCAACGCTACCACCCGCGTAGAATATGAACGGGCTGAGTTGGCGTATCAGACCTCTAAAACAGAAATTACTACTCGCCAGAAAGCATTGCAAAGAACCAGAAGCCAGTTATATGTAGACCTGCAGAACTCGCAGTCAAACTTCAGAGTAAATGCACGTGAAGGCGATAATTACAGAATAAAAACCTTTGAGGCAGGCAAGATTTACGAGATTTATAAAAAACAGGGAGAACTGGTGCGCAGAGGAGAACAAATAGCATTAATAGGCGACGCCAATGAAATTTATGCCCAACTGGCCATTGATGAAGGTGATTTTTCAAAAGTAAAACCCGGGCAGGAGGTACTGGTGAAAATAGACGTGTACAAGAACAAAGTATTTAAAGCAAGGGTAACGAAACTTTACCCCAAGCTTAATAAAGCCGACCAGACCTTCAGGGTAGATGCCGAATTTGTTGGTGAAAAACCCAACGCCTATTATGGTATGACACTAGAGGGCAACATTATTATCTCTCAGAACCCGCGGGTGCTCACCATTCCGAAAACCTATCTTGTTGGTAATGACTCGGTCTGGATTGATGAAAACGGCGACAAAAAGAAAGTAAAGATTACCAAAGGCGTAGAAAACCTTGACCTGGTAGAGGTAAAAGGCGGGCTGAACGAAAAATCAATTGTGACAACAGGTAATTAACGGCTATTGATATTTAAAGCTAATACGATGGATTTAAAAATATCTTTTCAAATAGCAAAAACGCATTTGCTTACCAAAAAGAAACAAACCCTGATAGCTATGCTGGGGGTAACGTTTGGTATAGCCATGTTTATTGTCATGATTTCGTTTATTAAGGGTGTCAACAAGTTTCTGGAAGACTCCGCCCTTGATGCCACGCCTCATGTAAGAATCTACAAAGAAATAACCAGTAACCACCCCAGCCTGATAGACGAGGTAAATCCGGGGGCTTTTAATGTAATATATCACCAGCTACCCAAAAACGAACTGGCCAATATTAAAAGCGGATTGCAGATTGTGGCTAATATTGAAAAAGACCCGGTAGTGTTGGGGGTCTCGCCGCAGATAAGCTCGCAGGTGTTTTTTAATAAAGGACCAATCCCGGTTTCAGGGCAGATATCAGGCGTTGAAATTCTGAAGGAAGATAAAATCTACAATATCAGAAAACGGATTAAGTCTGGTAGTATGGATGATTTGTTGTCAAACCCGAACGGAATTCTGATGGGTACCATTCTGGCGCGTAATCTGAACGTGAAAGTAGGCGACAAACTGACAGTAACCACGCCTACAGGAAATCTGAAGCTGGTAAAGGTGGTGGGTATCTATGGCTTTGGTATTCAGACTGTCGACGGCGTGAAATGCTACGCTAACATGTCTATGGTGCAGGAGATACTGCAAAAAGATAAAAGTTATGTAACCGACATCCACATAAAAATGAAAGACTCTCAGGCCGCTCTTGACTACGCCAAGGTGTTGAAAACACAATATGGCTATAAAACCCAGGACTGGGCCGAGGCCAACTCGGCCTTTATGTCGGGCGATAAAATCAGAAATGCCATGGTTATTATTGTGTCAATAACCCTGCTGGTGGTGGCCGGATTTGGTATCTACAACATTATGAATATGAATGTGGTAAATAAAATGAAAGACATTGCCATTCTGAAAGCCACCGGATTTGGCGGCAAAGATATTGTGGCAGTGTTTCTTATTCAGTCTATAATCATTGGGGTTTTAGGTGCGCTTTTAGGCATAATCATTGGTTTTGGTTTAAGTTATTTGTTATCTAAGACACCATTTGATGCGGGGGATTTTCTGGATGTGAAGACCTTTCCGGTTATTTTCAATATCAAATATTACATCATGGGTTTAGGGTTTGGTGTAATAACCACTATCCTGGCGGGGTATTTCCCGGCCAGAAAAGCCGCAAAAATTGACCCCGTGGCTATTTTGAGAGGGTAAACATATCTGTCTATTTTACAAACAATGAAAGTTCTGTCAGCTAATCATATCAACAAATACTTTTATGAACCTGAAAAATTTCAGGTACTTAAAAACATATCCTTCGATGCCGAGAAAGGTGAGTTTCTTTCTTTGATTGGTAAGTCGGGCTGCGGTAAATCTACTCTGCTGTATATACTTTCTACAATGGATACCGATTATGAGGGAGACCTTGAAATGAATGGTGAGCGCCTGACAGGCAAAACACAAGACCAACTGGCGGCCTTCCGTAACGAACACCTGGGGTTTGTATTTCAGTTTCATTTCCTGCTGCCAGAGTTTACCGTATTACAGAACGTAATGTTGCCCGCTCTTAAATTAGGCAAATATTCGTCTAAAGAAGTACAAGAAAGGGCCTATCAGAAACTTAAACTGGTAGATATGCAAGACCACGCGCTTAAACAGTCATCTAAACTTTCAGGTGGGCAGCAGCAGCGGGTAGCCATTGCACGTGCGCTAATTAATGACCCCACCATTGTAATGGGCGATGAACCCACCGGTAACCTTGACAAGAAAAACTCAGAGGTTGTGTTTAATATCTTCAAGCAGATTGCCCATGAGAATCACCAGACCATTATTACTGTAACCCATGACCCCGACTTTGCCAAAGGCAGCGACAGGATTATTGAGATGTCAGACGGGCAGATTCTGAGAAGTCATAAAAGTTCATGAGCAAAAGGAATAAAATCATAGCGTTAATAGTAATCCTGATGGTGAGCGGCTCAACGTTTATCAGATGGTATGTTTTTGAAATAGATGCCCAGACAAATGCTTTGCTTTCTTTAATATCCAGCTTCGTGTTGTTTTCAACGGTGGTATTTTTCAGAAAGTTGTATGCGTATTTCGACAAAGTACTACCTTATGATGAAGGGGTTTTCAAGCGCCTGATTCCACAGATTCTTATTACATTTGTTTTTCTTAATATACTTACAAGGCTGGTGTTGTATCTCGGCATTGAGATATTCAGAATAGAAAAATTCCGCTTTCTGGTTCGTAGCGAGCTTACACACCTGGCACGGGTAACAGGTACAGTTACGCAGATACTGGCAGTTGGATTATTGAATCTGACACACTTTACCTACTACTCTATTCAGAAATGGCAGGAGAATCAGTTAAGGGCAAGTAATCTTGAAAAAGAGAAATCGCAGGTACAGTTTGATAACCTGAAAAACCAGCTGAACCCACATTTTCTTTTTAACAGTCTTACCTCTCTCGACTCCCTGATTCAGGACGACCCGGCTTTAGCCAGAGAGTTTTTGCAGCAATTGTCAAAGGTGTTCAGGTATGTACTTAAAAGTAAAGAGAAGGGGCTGGTAAGCCTTGAAACCGAGCTTGGGTTTATAAAAAACTATGTAAGTTTATTGAAAACCCGTTTCGCCGATGCACTGGTTATTGTTTTTGATATAGCTGATGATACGCTCGACTTACAAATTACCCCCGTTACTTTACAAATTCTGATAGAAAACGCAACGAAGCACAATGTAATTAATGAAAGTAATCCGCTAAGAATTGAAATTAAAAGTGAGGGTGATGTGCTTTCTATAAGTAATAATCTACAAAGAAAGAAACAATTGGAGACATCAAACGGCCAGGGGCTGATTAACCTGCAGACACTTTATGGTTTTTTAAGTAACAGAGAAATTACAGTTACAGAAACAGACCAGTATTTTACGGTTACTATACCTTTGATTTGATATGAATATTCTGATAATTGAGGATGAACCTCTGGTAGCGAAAAATCTGGCCAATCTGGTAAAAGAACTTGAGCCCACAGCTACTTTATTAGCCACAATAGGTAGTGTAAAAGAGGCCATAAAATGGTTTGAAACGCATCAGGCTCCAGATATTATCCTGTCTGACATACAGCTATCAGATGGCGTTAGCTTTGATTTCTTTCATGAGGCAGAAATCAGCTGCCCTATTATTTTTACTACAGCTTATGATGAATACGCCATCAGAGCCTTTAAGTTAAACAGTATTGATTATTTACTGAAACCCATTGATAAAGAAGAACTCAGAATTGCCTTTGAAAAATTTAAAAGAAACAGCGGTGTTGTAAAGCCTGATAGTTATCATGAACAGCTGGAAAATCTGTTGACCGATTTGAAGTCGAAGGTTTTAAGTCAGAAATATAAAACGCGCTTTACCGCCCACCACCAACGTAGCATTGTGGCCGTAGCCGATAGCAAGATTGCCTGCTTTTACAGAGATGAGGTTATCTGGTTGCAGACATTCGGCGAAAAAGATACCCAAAGGCTGATAACCGACTATAATTCGTTAGATGAGGTTGAGGAGTTATTGAATCCTAATGATTTCTTCCGCGCTAACAGGCAGTTTATTGTTAATAAAATGGCCATAGAAAGCTATAGAACACACTTTACAGGCAAAATAGAACTAAAATTGCAGGTGCCAACTAAAGAAGAGATTGTAATAAGTAAAGAAAAGGCACATCAGTTTAGAGGCTGGTTTGAGCAAGGCTAAACCATCAGCAAACGCCAGATACCTGAAATCAAAAGAAAGACAAGACAAAACGGCGTAAGCACTTTCCAAGATAGATGCATCAGTTGGTCTACGCGCAAACGCGGGAGGGTCCATCGCAACCACATCTGAACAAAAATCAGCAGATAAGACTTAGACAACAACCAGAAAGCCCCCCAGAGATTACCAGACCAATGCCCTGGCTCTCCGCTTGTCCAGCTTGCCAGCTCAATCGGGCCGATGTTGGGGAAAGGCGTATTCCAGCCGCCTAAGAAAAGTATAACTCCAAGTATCGACACCAGCAGCATCATGGCGTATTCTGAGAGCATCATGATAGCCCATCTGAAACCTGAATATTCAGTATGAAAACCTGATATCAATTCTGATTCTGCCTCGGGCAGGTCAAAGGGTGCCCGGTTGCTTTCAGCCAGAGAGGCTATGAAGTAAATAACAAAAACAATTATCAGAAACGGATTCCGGAACACATTCCAGGTCAGAAAACCACCTACAGTGCTTGTTTCAACACCCAAAGCCTTAATACCAAACAGATAGTTTTTCTCGTCCCAGAAAATACCCTGCTGAAAACTGATTTCCTGTAAATCGAGCGTCTGGGTAATTAAAATCACACAAAGTACAGATAGCCCCAGAGGCACTTCATAAGAGATAATCTGCGCTACCGAGCGCATGGCTCCCAGTAATGAATATTTGTTGTTAGAGGCCCAACCTGCCATCAGAATAGCCAGAATATCTAAAGAAACAACAGCTAGCAAAAGAAAGACCCCGGTTTTAGTGCCTGAGCCGGGCATACCAGCCGAAAGCGGAAAAACCGCAAAGCCTGCAAAAACTACCATAAATAACATGATAGGGGCAAACTTAAACAAATTACGATCGGCATTGGCAGGAATAATATCTTCTTTCTGAATCAGTTTCAGTAAGTCGGCAATGAGCTGCAAAAGCCCCCATTTGCCTACTTCCATAGGGCCTAGGCGGTCTTGTATAAAAGCAGAAACCTTACGCTCGAGATAAACCCCGACCACCACATTGGCAAAAACAATAGCAAGAAATATAGCGAGCGTAAGAATCATTTAGTAGCAATAATTAAAATTCAGCACTCTTAGGTGTTCTCGGGAACGCAATTACATCACGAATGTTGGTCATGCCGGTTACAAACAGAACCAGACGTTCAAACCCTAAGCCAAACCCTGCATGCGGAGCAGAACCAAACTTACGGGTCTCCAGATACCACCAGATGTTCTCGGGGTCTATGCCTACTTCTTTCACGCGGGTTACCAGTTTTTCGTAGTCGTCCTCACGTTGAGAGCCTCCAATTATTTCACCAATACCCGGAAACAATACGTCCATTGCTCTCACAGTCTTACCATCTGCATCCTGTTTCATATAGAATGCCTTGATTTCACGTGGATAGTTGGTCAGAATAACCGGTTTTTTGAAATGTTTTTCTACCAGATAACGCTCGTGTTCCGATTGCAAATCGATACCCCATTCAACCGGATACTGGAATTTCTTCTCTTTATGCGCTTTTGATTTCAACAGAATATCAATTGCCTCGGTATAAGTTAAACGCTCAAACTGGTTATCAACCACAAAGCGTAATTTCTCAATCAAAGACATCGGGCTGCGTTCGTTCTGCGGTTTGTTTTTCTCTTCTTCCAACAGGCGTTTTTCCAGAAAAACAAGGTCGTCGGCGCAGTTTTCAAGCGCATACTGAATCACATTTTGCACAAAATCTTCTGCCAGTGTCATGTTGTCTTCCAGCTCGTAGAAGGCAACTTCCGGCTCAATCATCCAGAACTCAGCCAGGTGGCGGGTGGTGTTAGAGTTTTCGGCACGGAAGGTTGGCCCGAAAGTGTAAATTTTCGAAAGTGCCAGCGCGCCCAATTCTCCTTCCAACTGGCCAGATACCGTTAAGCTGGTTTCGCGGCCAAAGAAATCTTCTTTATAGTCAATATCTCCCGTTTCTGTTTTAGGAGGATTTTTAATATCAAGCGTTGTTACATGAAACATTTCTCCGGCACCCTCGGCATCAGACGCCGTAATGATGGGCGTATGCAGGTAAAAGAAGCCTTTATCGTTAAAATATTTATGAATGGCGAAGGCCAGCGCATGACGAATACGGAATACGGCTCCGAAAGTATTAGTACGGAAACGTAAGTGAGCTTTTTCGCGCAGAAACTCCATTGAGTGGCGTTTGGGTTGCATCGGAAAAGTCTCGTCGGCTGTGCCGTATACTTCTATTTTTTCTGCTTGTACTTCTACAGCCTGTCCTGAACCCACAGAAGCAATCAGTTTTCCGGTTATTGCCACGCAGGCTCCGGTAGTAACCAGCTTAAGCGTTTCTTCATTAATTGTATTTCCTTCTACTACTGCCTGAATATTATGGATGGTAGAACCGTCATTAATTGCTATAAATGTTACGGCTGCCTGCCCCCTCTTTGTACGCACCCAGCCTTTTACCGTTACTTCTTGTTGTACAGGTGTCTGTGTAAGTATTTCTTTGATTTGCATAAAAATAAAATCTTGTAATGAACCGCAAAAATAGATAAAAATAGCTAGTTATGCGTGGCATTTGTAGAAATAAAAACAAATTGTTGTTTAGTAAGTAAACAGATTGTTGTAACTTAGTTTCAATAAAATAGAAAGAAAGATGGTGCTTGAGACAACGAAAAAGACAGCTAAGAATAAAATTCCTGAGGAATTCATCTATGAAGTAATGGATGGAGAGCCGGTTTATTATAAAGGTTATAAGGAAGCTGTAAAAAAACAACTTAATGCTGAAGAAATAATGGGTAGCAGTTCACTACAATCTGAGTTGGTTAACTTTATACTTGAGATTATTCATATTTTTTATGATAAGAAAAAATACAGAATACATACGAATGAATCAGGTTTGAAGTTAGGATACAAAGATACCCTGGCAGGAGATATTCTGGTTTATGATAAACAGGTGCTTACACCAGATAAAATCACTACGAAATACTCAGATGTACCACCCAAATATATAATAGAAGTTGATACGAATGCCGATTTGAGTGAAACAAGCTTCATGGAATATCTTACACGCAAAACCGGAAAGCTATTTGAATTTGGTGTAGAGAAAGTTTTTTGGGTTGTTACGGCAACTCAACAGGTGATAGTGACTTCACCCAACGAAGACTGGCTGATTAAAGATTGGAATAAGGATGTAGAGCTTTTTGATGGCATTAATATTAACATCGGGAAGTATCTGGAAGAAGAAGGAATAAAGCTCTGATTGAAAATTCCCCTTTAGGGGCTAGGGGTACAAACATATTCAGGCAGGAGATACCAAAATGATACCTCCTGCCCGCTTACTCCTCATTCTTTTTGCTCTTTTTACGTTTTTTCAGAGCATCGTTCAAGATGTACTCTATCTGTCCGTTCAGGCTTCTGAATTCCTCTGCCGACCACTTCTCCAGTTCTTTCAGCACTTCAGGACTGATTCTTAATACAAATGCTTTTTTTTCGTTGGCCATCAGTTATACAGGGTTCCGGTATTTACCACGGGGCTCACAGATTTTTCACCACACAAAACTACCAATAAATTACTTACCATCGCGGCTTTACGCTCTTCGTCCAAATGTACAATTTCTTTTTCTGACAATCTGGCCAAAGCCATTTCTACCATTCCTACGGCGCCTTCAACAATTTGTTTACGGGCGGCTACCACTGCTGTTGCCTGTTGGCGTTGCAACATGGCGCCTGCAATTTCAGGGGCATAAGACAGGTGGCTAATACGCGCCTCCATTACCTCAACACCTGCCTGGGCAATGCGCTCGTTCAGTTCTTTTTCCAACATTTCGTTGATTTTCCCCGAGCCATCGCGAAGGGTAATGTTGGCGCTTTCGTCTTCTATGTTATCATAGGCATAAGAGCTGGCAAGGTGCCGCACGGCGGCTTCTGACTGAATATCCACAAATTTAAGATAGTCATCTACTTCAAAAACGGCCTTTGCGGTGTCGCTCACCCGCCATACCACCACGGCTGCTATCTCTATCGGATTTCCCATTTTGTCGTTTACTTTCAGCTTTTGTCCGTTCAGGTTTCTGGCACGCAGGCTTATTTTCTTACGACGAAACAACGGATTCACCCAGCGTAGCCCATTCTGTTTCATGGTTCCCATGTAGTCGCCAAAGAATGTAGTAACGGCTGCTTCGTTAGGATTAATTACCGTTAACCCAATAATAAGAATAAAGCCAGCCAGACCAACGATAATAGCCAGAATGGGCGCATAGGTAAAAAAGGTGAAGACGGGTACTATCATTAAAAGTAATCCACCTATCAGCAGCAGGTATCCGGATTGCGAGTAAAGTTCTTTCTCTTTCATAAGGGGTTTTTGTTTGATATTAAATTGATATCACAAAGATATTGAAATGCTCAAGATTGCCAAAAGAAAAAATGATGGGTGAGGGTTTTTACAGATAAACGGTAATTAATAATAATTGACATTTTATTTTTAACTTTGCGCCTTATAACGAATTGAAAATAAAAAGATAAAGCGATGGTTCTTAGCGAACAGGAAATTCTGCGCCGTCAGAAAAGACAAGATTTAATGGCTATGGGCTTTGACCCATACCCGGCCGAGTTATTTGAGGTAAATGTAAACACTGCCGATATTCATAAGAATTACGAAAACAATAAGTTAGACTATAAGAATGTTTCTATCGCCGGCCGCCTCATGAGCTTCCGGATTATGGGCAGCGCCTCATTTGTTGAATTGCAGGATTCAACAGGCAGAATACAATTGTACTTCCGTCGGGATGATTTGTGCCCGGGTGAAGACAAGACTTTATATAATACAGTTTTCAAAAAATTACTTGATATCGGTGATATCATTGGCGTGAAGGGTTTTGTGTTCACTACCCAAACCAATGAGATTTCAATACATGTAACAGAGTTCAAGATTCTGAATAAATCGTTACGCCCGCTACCGGTTGTAAAAGAGGTAGACGGTAAAGTGTATGATGCCTTCTCAGACCCAGAACTGCGTTACCGCCAGCGTTATGTCGATTTAATAGTAAACCCGCATGTAAAAGATATTTTCATTAAAAGAGCCAGGGTTATCAGCACCATGCGCCAGATGTTTGATGAAAGAGGCTGGCTGGAAGTAGAAACCCCGATTCTGCAGCCTATTCATGGCGGGGCAGCAGCTCGCCCGTTCAAAACGCATCATAATACACTTGATATGCCGCTGTATATGCGTATTGCCAACGAATTATACCTGAAAAGGTTGATAGTTGGTGGCTTTGACGGTGTATATGAGTTTGGCAAGATGTTCCGCAATGAAGGTATGGACAGAACCCACAACCCTGAGTTTACCTCTCTGGAATTCTACGTAGCCTACAAAGACTACGAGTGGATGATGAACATAACGGAAGAAATCTTTGAAAAAGTAGCTTTAGCCGTGCATGGTACTACCAGATTCAAATCGGGTGAACACGAACTCGATTTTGCCGGGCCGTTTGCCCGTTTAAGCATTCTGGAAGCTATTGAAAAATACACGGGCGTTGATGTGGGCACGTTATCGGAAGAAGAAACCCGCCAGTATTGCCGCCAGTGGGGAATGCAAATAGATGATACTATGGGTAAGGCCAAGTTGATAGATGAGATTTTTGGTGAAAAAGTTGAAGCTAATCTCATTCAGCCTACGTTCATTATCGATTATCCGGTTGAGATGTCGCCATTAACCAAGAAGCACCGTACAAAACCGGGTCTGGTTGAGCGTTTCGAACTGTTTGTTAACGGCAAAGAAGTTGCCAATGCGTACTCTGAGTTGAACGACCCGATTGACCAGCGAGAACGTTTTGAAGAACAATTGAAATTGGCCGAACGTGGTGACGAAGAGGCAATGGCGATGGATGAAGATTTTATCCGTTCGTTGGAATACGGAATGCCTCCAACCGCAGGTATCGGTATTGGTATTGACCGCCTGACCATGATGCTGACAGATAATGCCAGTATTCAGGAGGTATTGTTCTTCCCGCAGATGCGCCCTGAGAAAAAGCAGGAGGTATCAACCGAGGCAGATTATGAAGCCATTGGCGTGCCGAAAGTCTGGATTCCTGCCTTGCAGAAAATGGGCTTTTTAATGACAGACCAACTGAAAGGAGCCAACGCTAACAAGATTTTCAATGATTTGGGAGGTTTGAGAAAGAAACTGAAAATTGAAGAAAAAATGCCAACGCTTGATGAAGTGAAGGTTTGGGTGGAATAATAGACAAACATTTGCCTTTATATGACTTTAGAAGAGTTTGCAAATGAATATCTTGAAAAAGAAATCAGAATAGTTGAGCGTTTCAGTAATGAATATCCTTTTTTGTCAATACACGAAAAGGCTGTTATTTATAAATATACCGAAGATGGTTATGAAAGCCTGAATGAGCAATTGAGAGTTAGCAATGGTCTGAATATTAGTGAGTTTGGAGTACATTTGAAAAACGCTTTAGACAAAATTCCTTCAGAATTTAATCTTGCATTCAGAGGTGTAAACTTAAACAAATCTCAACTTAAATCTTATTTAGAAGCATATCATAGTGGCGAGCTTATAGGAGAGCATAGTTTTATTTCAGCAAGTCTCAATGAAAATCTGGCTTGGGCTTTTGGGAGGGTTAGATTTACGATTCTTAGCAGAAATTGGAAAAATATTAGCATAATCGCAAAACATTTAGACGAAAAAGAAGTAGTTTTATGTTATAATAAAAAGTTTAAAGTTCTAAGCTATGATTCCGAAAATGGATACTATGAGATTACCTTAGAAGAAGTAACTTTAACTGAAGACTGATATGGGAGTAAGTACTAAAGAATATAGAAGTGAAAGTCTAAAAGATATTAATGAGAGTTTTAATCTTCATCTTACACCATATGTAAATGAAGAGAACAAAGATTTTCGAATTTCTATCGTAAATAATACTCTTGACCAAGTAAAACGTGAATTAAGTAAAAGTGGCCTTTCGAATACTGAAAAAATAGACCTGATTAATTTTTTCCAAGAGCTTAATAGAATATTAGAGCGTCTAAATAACAGTGGGAATGAAGAATTTATAACTCAAAATTCTGTTTTAGAAGAAGACCCGGCATATCATTTGCATAAAAAATCTCAGTCTGCTTTTGGGAAAGTAGAGTAAACATATAAAATAAAACGAATAAGGCTGTCCCGCGAGACAGCCTTATTCGTTTTATTTCATCCTCACAATAGTTACCCCCTGCCCGCCACGGTCGGCGTGTTCGTCGGCCATGCCTGCTACCTGTTTGTAGCTGCGCAGGTGCTGGCGTATCAGAGTTCTTAGAATACCATCGCCTTTGCCGTGAATGATTCGTAATTCGGGATACCCCAACATAATGGCATCGTTCATCAGGCTGTCTACCTCACCTAGTGCCTCTTCGCCGCGTTTGCCCCGTAAATCAAGGTTAAAGCTGAAATTCATCATCTTTTCGTTCAGGTCAATTCCGCTCATTTTGGGCTTGATGCTCTCTTTCACGGCTTCCTTAAACTCTTTACGGCTCAGTTTCTCCAGCCTGTTCAGTTTTACATTAGTTTTCAACTCTCCAATGGCTACCTCGGCATCTTTGCCTTTCATAGATAGTAACTCTCCTACGGCTGTCTGCCCTTTAATTCTTACGAAACTTCCTACTGTTATAGCCTCTTCAACGGTAATCCATTCTTCTGATGCTGGCTTGGGTTCATCTACCTTTTCGGGTTTCAGCTCCTTACTTTCAAAGTTTTGTAGTTCCTGGCGGATAAGCCTTGTTAAATCCTTATCAGCCTTGCCTTCTTTTATTTCTTTAATCGTACTTTCAATCTTGCGATTAGTTTCTTTCAGCAATTCTTTAGCCTGTGCTTTGGCGTCGTTCAGAATCTTCTTTTTCTCAGTTTCCAGAAAACTCTTCAGGCCGTTATATTGCTCAAGCGTGTTTTTTAACTGTTGGTTTTTCTCAATAAACTCCTTGTTTCTGTCAGCAAACACCTTACGCTCAATTTCAAGCTCTTTAATCAGCTTCTCGAAATCAATCTGCTGGGTGCCTAATTTGCGCTTGGCGTTATCTACTACCTGCTTGGGTAAGCCAATTTTCTGGGCTACCTCCAAAGCAAAAGAGCTACCGGGTTTGCCAATTTCAAGTTCATAGAGCGGTTCCAGATGTTCGGCATCAAACTTCATGGCGCCGTTGATGGTTCCGCTGTTTTTATTGGCAAAAACTTTCAGGTTGGTATAATGCGTATTAATAACCCCGTAGGCCTTTGCGCGCAGTAGCTGTTCAAGAATCGATTCTGCAATAGCTCCACCCAGGCTGGGTTCAGTTCCGGTTCCAAATTCGTCAATTAAAAACAAGGTAAACTTGTTTGAGAAATTGACAAAGTGCTTCATGTTTGTGAGGTGCGAGCTATAGGTACTGAGGTCGTTTTCTATGCTCTGCTCGTCGCCTATATCAATGAATACATTCTTGAATATGCCCACTTTTGAATCGGGCGATGCGGGTACCAACAGGCCACATTGTGCCATGTATTGCACCAACCCTATGGTTTTAAGCATGACCGATTTTCCGCCGGCGTTTGGCCCGGAAACCAGCACTATTCTATTTTCATGGTCAAGTTTTATTGACAGCGGTACAATAGATTTATTGAGTTTCTGATGTGCCAGATACAACAATGGGTGGGTGGCTCTGTACCATTCCAAAGCCTGGTTTTCTACCAGCAGGGGAGCAGTACCATTGATGGTCAAGGCAAACTTAGCCTTGGCTCTGATAAAGTCTATCAGGCCTAAAAACAGATAGGCCTTACGCAGAGCAGGCACATGGGGCCGAAGAAAAGCGGTGAGTTTCTCCAGTATTTTTACTATCTCACGGCGTTCACGGGCTTCCAGCTCCCTTATTTCATTATTGGCCTCCAGCACTTCGGCAGGTTCAACAAATGCCATTTGTCCGGTTGCAGACTCATCGTGTACAAAGCCTCTCAGCTTGCGCTTGTGTTCAGACAGAATCGGAATAACCATCCGGCCATCGCGGATTGTCAAAGACATATCATCGCCTATCCAGCCGCTATTACGTGCAGTGCGTAAAATCCGTTCAAGGGTTTTTCTTAGCTCGCTTTGTTCAGCTATGAGGCGTCGGCGAATATCAGCCAGTTCAGGTGATGCTGAGTCACGCACCTTGCCTCTTTCGTCAATAATCTTATCAATCTGAGATATTACGCTTCCCCAGCCGTCATCGGCCGAAACGGGTAACGAATTAGCAGTAAGCAGTTTTAGCTCGGGGTAGATAGTATCTTCTTTAGCTTTAAAGAAATGTATAATCTGTTGAATAGTGCGCAGCGAAAGTTTTATTTCAAAAAACTGGTCTTCGCCTATAAATGCGCCTTCAATAGATGCACGCGCCAGGGCGTCGCTTACATCAATGTAGTTTTGCTCCGGAAAACCCGGTTCAACCTGCAATATCAGTTTAAACTCTGCAGCTTGTCTTATTAAACGGTCAATCAGTTTATAGTCGTCCGAAAAACGAATTTTTTCAACAAAAGCCCGCCCAAGCGAGCTGATACATTGTTCAGCAATGAGTTCACGAATTTTATCAAACCCTATTTTTTGTTCTATGTTTTGTGGGTAAAGCATTTTTTTATTTAAAAACAGATACAAATTTACTAAATTTTCCGGTCTTTAACAGGTGAAAGGCCTGTTGAGACCTGTTTTATGGAGCCCAAAGCCATTATTTAAAAAAAATTTAAACATTTAAGTTCAACAAATGGTATAGTCTTAAAAAATAAGTCAATGTTTAATCTACCACTTTTTTCAAGAGAAGATTCTCAAAGTAAACCCGTTTTTGCTCCATTGCTTTGTTGGGATATCGCCAGTATCAACATGAGCCAAAGGTTAGAAGTGCATCAGGATATGACCGAACTGGATGAGTTAATGGTATTAAACCAATGGCAACCTGATAGTGATTATAAGTCGTATCTGATGGAAAATTACGCCTTGATAATTACAGACGTATCAAAAGCAATTGTTTGGGCAAGCAGAGCTTTTGTAGCCATGACCGGCTACGAAAAATGCGAAATTATTGGTAAAAAACCTACGTTTTTGCAGGGTAAAAGAACACATAAGCCTACCAGAGAGCTAATTAATGATAGACTGTCTAAGTTTGAGCCTCTAAAAGCCAGAATATTGAATTACCGGAAAAATGGTGAGACTTACTGGTGTGGGCTGAGTATTGCACCGTTGCGAAATCAGGATAATATTGTTACACATTTTATTGCTATTGAAAAAGAGGTAAATTAATTGTCGCACCTTTCTACAACATATCCGTCGCAGGTCTGCCCCCGCTGTCAGCAGCCATTTACTTGTCTGGCATCAGAAATCAACAATTGCGCTTGCAAATCCATTCTCCTTTCTGATGCTTTGATAGCAGAAATTGGTATAATGTATAGCTCCTGCCTTTGCATTAAATGCCTTGAAACTTTAAAAAAAGAGCAAAAACCTGCATCATGGGTCAATAATAACTGAGGTTATTCATTTTTTTTGATTGAGGCCTCTTTTTTATTGGCGTGTATTAATTTTGGTTCAGTTTTTGTTAAACAGGTAATAGTGTTTATGTAATATAAGATTGATTAATTTAAAATTGAGGCTATTGTCTAACTCTGGTTTCAGTTTTAGTTAATTTTTGTTCATACATGATAAGGCTTATTCCTGTTGCTTTACTACTAGCTATTGAGTTGTTAATTTTTTATCAGGTAAATCCTGCTTTTGCCTATCCTTTCAGGGGCTTAATACATCTGTATATAGCTTACTGGTATTATTCGGCAAGGAAGTCGGTACTTACTCTGACAGACAGACTATTTATTGTGTCATGTCTGATACCTGCCTTTACGCCCATTCCTATTTTTTTATTTGGTTTTACCTGGGGTACGTTGGTTGAGGTAGTTCTGCTTCTGGTGAGTTATCAGCTGCTTATCAAGATTTATAGGTTAGAGGGCGCAAGAATAAAGCTCACTAATAACTTAAGAACATTTATAAGGGTTGTAGTACCCTTTGTTCTTTTTCCGCTTGTTTACTTTGTTATCAGTATCTTTAATATCCACAGATATGACGTAGTACTGATTCTATCTGTTTACCTGCTGCAGATTATGTATATGTCTGTTTTATCGGCTTACCTGCCGTTTGAAGAAAAGAGCAAACTGAGCATAACCATGGGCATGTTTTTTATTATGTTTGCCAGTGGAACCAGTTTTCATAGGGTATATATTACCCCTTTTGCGTTTGATTACGGCATAGTAAGAATTGCTGCCAACCTGGGCAGAATATTGCTCGTAACAGGATTGCTGAATCGGGCTTACAGGAAGCCTGTATTTGGCCGGCGAAATTAATTCTACTGTTCTGTGTCTTTTTTTCGGTTACGAAGTTTTTTGTCGTCTACAGTATTATTCAGGAAACTATTGATTTTGTCTATCTCAAAGCTCATCTGTATTTCGCCGAAAGAGTTTATCTTGATATCAAATCCATTTAAATCTTTATGAACACGTGGGTTTTCGGCCTGAGACTTATCGTCTGATTTCTTCTTTGCCATTTGGTAGAAATTTATGGGTTTTAACTTAATTAAACCTGTTTTTAACAATTTTGTTCAATTGCTACTGCTGTGCAATCTTTAAGCTACTTTTATTTGGCAAAACAGCATTTTTAAAATTAACTCAATAAAGATATGCATCCATGCAAATTTGAATTGAGTTCTAATTAAAGTTTTATGCGTTTCAAATATCAGAAACGCACAAAACCTCATTGTATTATCCGAGTGTTACAATGGCTTTTTCTATTCTGGCAATTACTTCGGCTTTGCCCAGTATTTCAAGAATAAGCATTAAATCGGGCCCTTTGCCAACGCCTGTAATTGACAGCCGGAACGCCTGCATTACCTTGCCGGGTTTTAGTCCGGCTGCCTCAAGTGCAGGAAATATAGTGTCATGAATTTGTTGCGCAACAAATTGCTCTTCTGCCATGCTTTGTATGGCTTCTTTAATGGCGCTCATGGCCTTTTTGGCGTCATCATTCCATTTGCTTTTCGCAACCTCTTCATCATACGCAGCCGGAGTGGCAAAGATATATGGCACCTCTGTTACAATTTCCTGAGGGAATGTAACACGGTCTTTCATGAGTTTAACCAGCTTAGTGGCAATGCCGGCAGAAGTACCGGCAGGAAGCTGAATAATGTTTGCCAGTTCCTCATCCGATTTCTCTTTCAGGTAATGCTGATTAAACCATTTGGCTTTGTCAACCATGAAGCGGGCACCGGCTTTGTGTATTTTTTCAAGGCTGAACGATTCAATTAATTCGTCCATCGAGAAAATCTCCTGTTCCGTACCCGGGTTCCAGCCCAGAAACGCCAGAAAGTTAATCAGCGCTTCGGGGAAATAGCCGTCTTCTCTGAAACCTCTTGCTTCTTCGCTGGTAAATGGGTCTGTCCATTTTAGCGGAAAAACCGGAAAATTGCCTAACAAACCATCACGTTTGCTTAGTTTGCCGTTTCCTTCAGGTTTTAAAAGTAATGGTAAGTGCGCAAACTCAGGTGCCTGCCAGCCAAAGGCTCTGTATAACAAGATATGAAGCGGGGCAGAGGGCAGCCATTCTTCGCCACGAATCACATGGGTGATGCCCATCAGGTGGTCGTCAACAATATTAGCCAGGTGATAAGTAGGCATTCCGTCTGACTTAAGCAATACTTTATCGTCGATAGTTGATGAATGTACTACCACCCACTCGCGTATAATATCCTTAAAACGGATTTCTTCTTTCAGTGGTACTTTCAGGCGTATCACGTAAGGGTCGCCTTTTGCAATTCTCGCTTCTACTTCTTCTTTCGGAAGCGTCAGCGAGTTTTTCATCTGCATGCGCGTAACTGCATTGTAAGAGGTATTATCTACCTTGGCCTCTTCCAGTTTTTTGCGCATTTCTTCCAGTTCGTCGGCTGTATCAAAAGCATAATAGGCTTTCCCTGATGCCAGCAACTGGTCTGCATACTGGCGGTAAATGGCTTTTCTTTCTGATTGTCTGTAAGGCGCATCAGGCCCGCCAACGCCCTGGCCTTCATCAATGTTAATGCCTATCCAGTTTAAGGCTTCCAGAATGTACTCTTCTGCTCCAGGTACATAGCGGGTCTGGTCGGTGTCTTCTATGCGAAGCAACATCTTACCACCCATTTTGCGGGCAAACAAATAATTATACAAAGCCGTGCGGACCCCTCCGATATGGAGTGGGCCGGTGGGGCTCGGAGCAAATCTTACACGAACAGACATAGTTTTTTGCAATGAATTTCTAATTTCCCCGAATAGGGTATGAGGGTCTATATGACCAAAAATTTAAAACGGGGCGCAATTTACGAAAAAATGCAGGCCAATGGTTTAATTTTTTTTAAATACCCAACAATACAATTGCTGAATTTAAACCCTGGTTTTTTTGTACAAAGGCACTGTGCTGCATGGTTCGCCAAACATAATGCTTTGGGCTACAGGCTTTAAGCGGCGGGTTATCTCTACATAGGCCGTTGTTGGTACGCTTACCTTGCTGCAGCCTTTTACTACTACTTTGGCGCCTTCGTACTGGCTGAAGTCTATTTTCCTGATGGCCTCGTCATACAATTTATTTTCAAGGTCAGTTAATGTGCCAAATACAATTAAATGAGCATAAGGCTCTAAATGAACGGCCAGCAGCATATAGGCCCAGGTAGGTATTATGGCGTCTTCAGTACAGGTAATAGCTACATTTTTGTTGGTGTAATAACTCCAGTCGTGGGTTTTCAGAAACTCTCTGAAATCTTTCTCGCGGAGAATCAGACCCATATATAAATTATCTTTGAGGTCGTAGACAACCCTGTCGCCCGGGTGATAAAAATCTTCAAGGTCCAGAGAAACCAGTCCGCTTTTGCTTACCCGGTTTACGATTACTTCTTCTTCCATAGTTATAAAATAAAAAAGTACCATTGTGCGCTGTCAGCACGGGCAATGGTACAATGACACATGCATTTTTATAACATTATCTTTAAACAGAAAGTTTGCCTTCTCCCGAATCGAAGGCCTCACTCTTTAAGCCCCTATTCTCTTTTGAAAGGGTGGTAACCAGCGCAGGCTTTAAAGAAAGGTATTCAAAAGCACCGCTCAGCGTCCAGATTTTAACAAACACACGGCAGAAAATAAACGCCTGCTGAATAATAAACATGATAGCAATTTTGAAGGCCGAGGTCATACCAATGGCAGATTCAAGAAAGTAATAAGCCAAAACCAGTGCTGCCGCTACTATTAAGATAGCCCAGTATATACGCATGGTTTTAAAATTATTAAACACGTAGCCTGCTGCTTTCAGGAAGCCTGCCCAAGCGCTTAGCGATTGGTTTTTGAAAAGAATTATTTTGGCATATTGACCCATGTTGAGCACAACTGTAAGCAAAAAGGCAGATATCAGCAAAGAAGGTGTAAGCCAGGCCATTTGCACTGGTTCGGTGCTGCCATCAGAAGCAACCAGCGAAACCCCCATGCAGGCAAAAGAAACAATGGCTACTACGAGTAAAACTAAAATCTCAAATACAAATACAAGCAGGAAACGACCAAAATACCGAGTTGAGTTTTTGAAAAATTCGGCAAGGCGGAAAGAGCCTCTCTTGGCAAACTGACAGAGTATGCCCCCTGCAAAGAATATATTCAGTATCATGTATATAACAGACAAAGCAAAGCTTAACAGCCAGAAAGGGCGGAGTGTTTTACGGCTTTGCGACATAAAGTCTGATATAACGGTAAAATCGAATCCATTGAGTAGTTTTTCGAACTCCAAAGAATTATGACTCTCTGATTGAAGCAAATTATAAAGTGGTGTAGCAAGAATTAGTCCAAGCGAAAGATTAAGAATAAAAACTGTAAGAACCATTTTCCAGTTCCGGGCAGTTCTGTTAAAAGCTTGTGAAAGTATGGTGAACATATTACATATTGGTTAGTTTTTCATTGTTTAGGTGTCGTAAACTGTCTCTTTTTGTTTTCTTTTCTATGTTTTTACGAAGCGCATCTGTTAAGTCTATGTTAGTTTGGTTGGCCAGGCATATCAGTACAAACAGCACGTCTGCCATTTCATCTGCCAGGTTTTTTTCTTTGTCAGATTCTTTTTCTGACTGCTCGCCGTACCTGCGGGCAATAATACGCGCTACTTCGCCTACCTCTTCGGTAAGCATGGCCATGTTGGTGAGTTCGTTAAAGTATCTGACACCAATGGTCTTAATCCAATTATCTACCGCTGTCTGGGCTTCGGCTATGGTCATATTAATTGTACTTTTAATGCAAAACTAAGCAAAAAAAGCGCTTTGCGAAATACGCGACCCGGCCCCATGCTGTTTTAAAACGAAGCAAAATGTAATTTATGTAAAAAAACTTATAAGTTGCTTATTATCAGTTTTTTATAAAAATGTTTTTAATGCTGGCCGTTTCAGTTTAATTTTCTTTTAATAGCTGAAACTAAATTAAATACCTTTGCAACAGAAATTTACATCGGTGCAAACGCTGGCTGATTGACCAGCTATTTTTTCAATAATCATATAATGATAATGAATTTATTTCAAAAACAGACAACTCAAAACGGGCGTTTCCCCCATTGGGTTATACTAATTTATTTTCCGGTGCTTTTTGCCATGGTTTCCTGCAGGCACAGTGGGAGTTCGGGTTCTGCCAAAGAAACAGAGGCAATTAAACTGGTAACCTCCCCGGCTTTCAATGCTGATTCTGCCTTTGCTTTTGTTGATACTCAGGTGAAGTTTGGCCCAAGGGTACCAGGCACCCCTGCGCATTTAAAAGCAGGCAACTGGATGGTAAATAAACTGAAAGCCTACGGCTTTGAAGTAACAGAGCAACGTTTTATGCCTGTAACTTTTGATGGAAAAGTACTGAATGCCCGCAACATTATCGGCAGTTTTAACCCCTCTGCTACTAAAAGAATTTTACTGGCAGCCCATTGGGACAGCCGACCCTTTGCAGATAAAGATACTCAGAAAAAAGACCAGGCTATTGATGGAGCTAACGACGGGGCCAGTGGAGTAGGGGTGCTGCTTGAAATTGCCCGTATTATCAGTTCATCGCCGCAGAAGCTTAATCTGGGTGTAGATATTATCTTCTTTGATGCAGAAGACTGGGGAGAAAAAGAGGATACGCCACCGGTATCTCAAAACAAGGTTTTCTGGTGCCTGGGTTCACAATATTGGGCTGCTAATTTACACAAGCCGGGTTATTCGGCCTATTTTGGTATTTTGTTAGACATGGTAGGCGCCAAAGGAGCTACTTTCCCTAAAGAGCAGCAATCGGTGCAGTTTGCCGGTAGTGTTAATAGTCGTGTATGGGATATCGCAGGTGTGCTTGGTTATGGGCAGTACTTTATTCAGCAAGAGGCTGCCGGAATTACTGACGACCATTATTATGTAAATACAGTAGCCAAAATACCGATGATAGACATTCTGCATCAGGAACTGAACACCAGCCGTACTTTCGGTGCGTATCATCATACCCATGCAGATAACATGAGTATCATTGATAAAAATACACTAAAAGCAGTAGGCCAAACGGTAGTGCAGGTGTTATATCAGGAAGACAGCGGTACATTTTAAACTGAAACAGGGAGCCAGATGCTCCCCGTTTCAGTTTCATTTTTATAGTTTCTTTTCTTTTTCCAATTTTTCTGCTTTTGCAAAACTTTTTATGGCTGTTGCAACCATCGGGTCGTCGGCATATACTATCTGATAATATTCATTATTGAGGCCATTTTTTACGCTTCGCTGCCATACATGTCGGGCAATAGCAGCCTTTAACTGAAGTTTTACAAACTCTTTTGAGTCTGCAAAATCTTTGGCGCTGTACTTAACGCCAGTGTTCTCTAATGTCCTGTTCATGTTGCTAAGCATGGCGTCGCTCACTTTAAAGTCTTTCAGGTAACTCTCAAAAGATTGCTTCAATAATGTTTTGCGGTTGTCGTTAGCGTAGCTCATGGCATATTCCCGTATTACGTTGCGGCCGTATAGCTCCATCAGGTAGGCAGTAATATGGCTTGTGTCTCGTGGTACAAAAATATCAGGTGTAATACCACCGCCACCATAAACGGTACGGCCGCCCATGGTTTTAAAACGCATCTTAGGATTGTTCTTGATACTGTCTGCTATAAAATACTCTCCTGATTTACCTCTGTCATCCAGCTCATGTTCGTAAGAATCCAGGCTCCCTTTCACATAAGGTTTCTGGATACTTCTGCCACTTGGTATATAATAGCGCGAAATAGTGAGTCGTAACTCAGAGCCGTCAGAAAGCTGAATGGGTTGCTGCACTAATCCCTTACCAAACGTTCGCCGACCAACAATCAATGCCCTGTCGTAATCCTGTAAAGAGCCGGATACAATCTCAGACGCCGATGCGCTGCCTTCATCAACCAGAACCACCACAGCGCCTTTTTCAAACATACCGTTAATATGGGCAAAAGCCTTGCGGTTATTACGGGTATCTTTTCCGTCGGTGTAAACTATCACGCCTTTACCCCCTACCATTTCGTCTACAATATCAGTGGCTCTGTCCATATAGCCGCCGGGGTTCCCCCTCAAATCAAGCAACAATTGCTTCATGCCTTGTTTTTGCAAGGCCGCCATGTGTTCCTTAAACTCGTCGTAGGTAGTTTCGGTAAAACGATTGATTTTCAGATAACCCGTTTTATGGTCGTCCATAATATAGGCCGCATCAATAGAATACTGTGGTATTTTATCACGGATAACTGAAAACTTCAACAGGTCTTTAAAGCCTTTTCTTTTAATTTCCAGTTTGGCTTCTGACCCCCGCTTACCTCTCAGGTTGGCGAATATGTTGGTAGAACTGGCATCTTTGCCTGTCAGGCTATTATTATTAGCTTTAATGATGGCATCACCACTCTGTATGCCCACAGCCTCTGAAGGCCCACCTGCCAGCGGCGTTACCACATATACGGTATCATTAAACACATTAAACTCAATGCCGATGCCATCAAAGCCGCTTTCCAGTTGAGAGCGGGCCAGCTGTGCATCTTGCGGAGGAAAGTAATAGGTGTGCGGGTCTAGTTTTTCCAACATTTTTGTGATGGAATAATCAACCAGACTATCAGTATTGACGCTATCTACGTAACTTCTGTTTATGTATGACAGAATCTCCCTGAATTTAGTTGTGCTGCGAGACACGTCTCCGGCTCCGGTTGCACGTTTCCCACCAAAAAAAGTTGCGCCAATTAATATGCCCAATGCCAGGGTAGTACCCACAATAATGGGGGTACGAACCGTCGCTTTATTATTCTGAATCTTGTTCTCTTCCACTTTCAGGCGTAATTTATTATAAATGCTTATTTACAAAATAAATGTAATAATTAATTAACGAAATGCCACTTCAAAATGTGATTATTGCAGCAGCACATGATTAACATAAAATAAGCCGGATAAATTTTATTTGTCTTTGTTTTTGATTACTTAGACAGCTCCTTGGCGCGGCGTTCGGCTGCCAGAATACCATTAATCAGCCCTTCAGGTAATTGAGATTCCTCAAAGGTTTTCAGAGCGGCCTCTGTGGTGCCTCCTTTTGATGCCACCGCCTTTATCAGGTCGTCCAGGCTTTTCTCGGCATTGTTAATCAGGTGGTAAGAGCCCAGCATGGTTTGTTTTACCAGCAGGCTGGCCATGCCCTCGTCAAAGCCCATTTGTTTACCGGCTTCTATCATGTGTTTTACCAGATAGTAAAAATAAGCCGGGCCGCTTCCGCTCAATGCCGTTACGGCATCAATCATACCTTCGTCTTCTAAATAAACTGAGCGGCCTGTGGCATTAATCAGGTTTTCTACTTTACGCAGTTTAGAGGCATCAACCTCTGCTGCCGCCGTAAAACCCGTTATACCCATACCCAACATAGCCGGCGTATTAGGCATGGCGCGTACAACCAGCCTGTGGTTCAGGGTTTCCTGTATTTTGCTGATAGGAATACCGGCCATAATAGACAAAACCACCTGTTGCGGCTGAATTACCGCACCAAGTTCTTCTTTCAGGGCTGCAAAATCCTGTGGTTTTACAGACAGGATAATCAACTCATAGTCGGCTATCTGTGCATTAATGGTGCTTACAACTACCCCTTCTCTGGCACTTTTAAGGGTTTCGCTGCGTTCCTGACTTTTTTCTATCAGTAATAAATCTTCTTTCTTTACGAGGTCATACTGCAAAAACGAACGCGCAAAGGCCATTCCCATATTTCCGCAGCCTATAATGGCAATTTTCATGTATCGGTAGCTCCATACCCTTTACCGGAGCGTTTTGGTTGAAAGTTATTTACCTTTTAGGGTTGAAAGGTAAACCTACAAATTTAATGATGATTTATAAATTGTCAGTTCATCGCCCAATAAGTTTTGCTTTTCAGCCACCTCAATATAATTGGGCATCATGGGTGCTGCTACACCTTTACCTAAATGCCCCGGGCATCTGAAAACCCTGATTTCATCAAATAGTTGTGCGTCAATAAAGCTTTGCAGTAATTTGGTGCCGCCTTCTATGTAAACAGACTGTACTTTTCTTTGATATAGCTCTTGCAGCAGGTTTTCAATAAACGACCCACCGAAATCAACTTTCAGATACGTATTCCTTCCTTCTGTTTTGTCGGTTGCGTCATTAATTACCAAGGTATCTTGGGTATTGTCGAACAGATGTAGCGATTGTGGAAGCTGTAGTTTTCTGTCAATCACGATACGTACCGGATTTTTGCCACCTTCCCATTCACGCACATTCAGCAGGGGGTTGTCGAATCTGGCCGTATTGGTACCCACCATCATGGCATCTTCTTCGCTGCGCCATTTATGCGCTATTTTGTGCGACAACCCATTGCTTATTTTAACAGGTTTATAATTCTCGCCAGCTATAAAGCCGTCGGCGGTTTCAGCCCATTTCAACAGTACATAGGGGCGCTTTTTTTCTACATAGGTAAAAAAGCGAGCGTTCAATTCGCGGCCTTTTTCTTTCAGTAGCCCGGTTTCAACTTCAATTCCTGCGTTTCTGAGTTTTTCAATGCCTTTACCGGCTACCAGCGGGAAGGGGTCGTGGTTGCATATAACCACTTTTTTTACCTGATGCTTTACCAGCAGGTCGGCGCAGGGTGGAGTTTTGCCAAAATGCGCACAGGGTTCTAACGTAACATAAACGGTGCATTCGGCCAAAATGGTTGGGTCTTTTACCGAATTAACAGCATTTACCTCGGCGTGCCAATCGCCATATTTTTTGTGCCAGCCTTCGCCCACTATCTGGTTATTATGCACAATTACGCAGCCAACCATAGGGTTGGGACTTACTAAGCCCCGGCCCAGTTCTGCCAGTTGCAAGGCTCTCAGCATGTATTTTTCTTCCATTCTTGATTTCGCAGATTAGTGAATCAGCAAATTAGTCGATAATTTTGCGCCCAATTATATATTAATACTTTGAAAGACAGCATTACGGCTAAACAACTCTTTGATCAATTGTTACACCAAATTACGGTGTATGAGACACAGGAAGCAAAAGAAATTGTTTTTTGGTTGCTGGAACATGAGCTGAATCTCAGAAAAATAGATATTCTGGCTGACAAACCGATTAATACTGCCAAGAAAACAGATTGGGCAAACATTATTGAAAGGCTTAATAAACACGAGCCGATACAGTACATTTTAGGGGAAACAATTTTTTACGGAAGAAGATTTCTGGTTGATAAGCCGGTGCTGATTCCGAGACCGGAAACCGAAGAATTAGTGGCCCTTGTTTGTGAGTGGGAGCGAACGGCTGAAAACAAACCTGAAGCTAAAATGGTATTAGATATTGGTACGGGCAGTGGTTGTATTGCGGTTTCGCTGGCAAAAGAACTAAACGATGCGCGCGTTACTGCGTATGATATTTCGGAAGAAGCTTTGGTTGTTGCGAGAAAAAATGCCATGCTTAATAAGGCCGACGTTAGTTTTGAAAGAGTAGATATACTCAGGTATTTAAATAAAAGCAATGTGCCTGAACAAGCATTTGATGTAATTGTCAGCAATCCGCCCTATGTTACGCGGCAGGAAGCGGCACAGATGCGACAAAATGTGTTGGAGTTTGAGCCTCATCTGGCGCTTTTTGTAGCAGATACAGAGCCATTGGTTTTTTATGTAGCTATTGCGGGCTTTGCCTCAAAAGCCCTTAAAGATGGTGGCCTGCTGGCAGTTGAGATTAACGAAAATCTGGGTACTGAGACAGCCACCGTATTTATGGAAGCAGGTTTTACAGATGTTGCGGTGGTACAGGATATTCACCGAAAAAACAGGTTTGTGAGGGCCTCAATCAGCAAAAAGACTAAAAACCATGAAGGGTTTTAGACGGATTTTCCTAACTTCACACTTTATAACCAATTGTAGGTTTTGATTTTGGAAGTACAAATTTTCTTCCAGTCATTATTTGAATATTAACCCTAAGATTTACCCCAAATCTATCAGACATAATGGAAGGTTCGAGAATATTACATAAAAAGATAAGAGAAGTATTTTCAGAGACAAGCAAAGTAGTGATTGGTCAGGAACGGTTAATTAATCGTTTGCTGATTGGGCTTTTTACTGGGGGGCATATTTTGCTTGAAGGGGTGCCGGGTCTGGCCAAAACCAAAACCATTAATATATTAGCCAAGGTGCTTGACCTGGGCTTTAACCGCATACAGTTTACACCCGATTTGTTGCCGTCTGATTTAGTGGGTACCATGATATATAACCAGAAATCGGGAGATTTTGAGGTGAAAAAAGGGCCGATTTTCTCGAACCTGATTCTGGCTGATGAGGTGAACCGTGCCCCTGCTAAGGTACAGTCTGCCTTACTGGAAGCTATGGCCGAAAAACAGGTAACTATTGGAGACGAGACGCATCTGTTAGATAAGCCTTTTCTGGTAATGGCTACGCAGAACCCGGTGGAGCAGGAGGGAACCTATCCGCTGCCCGAAGCACAGGTAGACCGCTTTATGATGAAGGTTTTTGTGGATTACCTGGACAAGAACTCTGAGCTTGAAATGGTAAGGAAGATGGCCAATCTGGATTTTAATTATGTTCCGCAACCGATTCTTAATAAAGAAGAAATTTTTGCCATCAGACAGGAAATTAACCGGATTACTATCTCTGAAGTTCTGGAGCGTTATATAATTGAACTTGTTTTCTCTACGCGTCGCCCGGCCGAATACGGTTTAAAAGATGAAGCCCGTTATATACAGTTTGGGGTGTCGCCACGGGCAGGGTTATCTTTATATAATGCGGCTAAGGCTCTGGCCTACTTTGACGAACGAGACTACGTATTGCCTGAAGACATCAAGGCACTGGTGCATGATGTTTTTAACCACCGGATTATTCTGAACTACGAAGCCGAAGCCGACGGCATCACTACCCGTCAGGTGATTGATACCCTGTTGAAGAAAGTGGCTATTGGTAGGTGATCGTAAGTCATTTTTCGTAGAGACGTAATGCTTTACGTCTTCGATGGTCTATAAAATCAGTTAATGTTTTTAATATCAGTTTAATAACATATTCTTAGATAACCAAATTATATGATAAGCCGCAAGCATTGCGGCACTACCAAATTTCATAAATTCCCCTCTGTTTCACTCATATATCACACTCAACAACTCTGCCACGCAGGCTGGTTTTGGGGAGCCGTCCAGTTCAAAAACAGCTTCAATGGTTAGTTTGGCTCCATTGGGTTGCAGGTCTTCTACTTCTTTCAGCATGGCTTTCATGCGTACTCTGCTACCAGATGGCACGGGCGAAATAAAACGGACACGGTTAGTACCGTAATTTAAACCCATCTTCGCCGATTCAACCCTGAATAATTCGTACATAAACTTTGGTGAAAGCGACAGCGACAGAAAGCCATGTGCAATGGTTTTACCAAATGGAGAAAACTGCTTGGCCATTTCTTCATCGACATGAATCCACTGGTCGTCGAAAGTAGCTCTCGCAAAGTCGTTTATCATTTCCTGCGATAACGTTTGCCAGCTTGATGTACCCAGTTCGTTACCTGCAAAGTCTTTCAGTTCGGCAATATTCCTGAAAATAATGGTATTGCCTTCTTTTACGGTCTCGGCCGGTTTTGTTTCTGTTATGGTTACTTCTTCTTTCTTGGTCTCATATTGCGGCAATTGTATGTCATCAGCGGTTACCACTACGGCCTTGCCTACCACTTTCCGGTTCATCATATCCAGCAGTGCATCGGCCGCTTTTTCAAGCGGATATAATTGATGTATGTGCGGCCGAAGTTTGCCTTTCATAAAATATCCGGCCAGTTCCTGAATATTCTGAAAACTTTTTGCCGATTCTTTTTCGGCAAATTGCCCCCAGAAAACCCCCACGATAGAACAGCCTTTCAATAATGCCAGATTCAGTGGTATTTTTGGAATTTCTCCGGCAGCAAAACCCACTACCAGATAGCGGCCTTTCCAGGCCATTGAGCGCAGGGCAGGTTCTGCATATTTATCGCCAACGGCGTCATAAACCACATCTACACCTTTACCTTCGGTAATAACTTTGATTTGTTCTCTCAGGTCTTCAGTAGCATAATTAATTGTAAATTCAGCCCCTTTCTCTCTACATATTTCCAGTTTTTCGTTGGTCGATGCCGCTGCTATTACTTTGGCTCCCATTAGCTTGCCCAGCTCAACCGCAGCTAAACCAACTCCTCCGGCTGCTCCTAAAACCAGTAATGTTTCGCCCGCTTTTAACTCTGCACGGTCTTTCAGCGCATGGAACGAAGTGCCGTAATTATACATAACCGAGGCCGCCGTTACAAAGTCCATGGTTGGCAACATCGGGAAAACCCTGCGGGCATCAACCAGTACTTCTTCGGCCATGCCTCCCCATCCTGTCAGTGCAAAAACTTTATCGCCCGGCTTTACATGTTTTACCCCTTCGCCAGCCTCTTTCACAATTCCTGATACCTCACCCCCTGGTGAAAACGGCAGGGCAGGTTTAAACTGATACAGATTCTGAATAATAAGGGTATCTGGGAAATTGACACTACAGGCTTTGACGCTGATTACCACCTTTCCGGCTTCGGCTTTCAGGGGTTCAATGTCTTCTAATGTAAGCGTGTCTGGCGTTCCGAACGCTTTGCATAATAGGGCTTTCATAGGTGGTTTTGTTTGTTGCTCAGGGTTAATAGTAATCTTAATTTGTCAATTTAGTAATAGGTGTAAAATCAACTCTGCGGAACTCCACTTCTGAACCTTCAGCCTGCAAAGCAATTTGCCCCTGGCTAACCGTACAGTTAAAGCCATGATTCACCAGGTCGCCATTTACCCATACTTTCACCTCGTTACCCAGGCACTCTACTCTCATGATATTCCATTCGCCTACCGGTTTTTCTGAATCATCCGTCAGGTTTTTGATTCGCCGTTCTTTACCGTCGACCGAGCCCCAGTTCTTTTGGGGTCCGCGTCTTTTTTCCATATCCGGCACGCTGATGTCTTCGCCAATACACCAGAAATCACCCGCATTTTTGTGCATCAGCTGCGCTTCTATAGACTTAGGAAACATACCATATAAAACTCTTGGTGTTGAGGCATGCACTAATACCCCGCAATTGCCGGGTTTGCCAGCAAAGCGGTATTCTACCTCAAGCCTGTAATTTTTATAAACCGAGTCGGTAATGATATGGCCCTGTGGGTCTGCCAGGCTTACCAGCATTCCATTGCGTATAATAAACGGATTCTTAGCGCCTGAGTTATTGTCCATTGCAGGCACATCAATATGCCAGCCGTTAAAGTTTTTGAAATTAAAAAGGCTTCTGGTTTGGGCATTGGTTAATGTAACTGTAAGCAAGGCCATCAGGGCAGCAATGAAACTATTTTTCATGAAAAAGGCGCTTATTTGTTATGGATTGAAATGGTACTGCATAAAAATAGCCAATAGTATTTTAAAAGTACTATTGGCCACCTTAATTTTGTTTCAGATTATTTCAACAACCCCTCAGGAACGGGTTTTTCAAGTAAATATCTGTAAATGAACTTAGTTTTCAGATTATCGAAATGCTGGCCTTTATTGCCTCTCCAGCCGTGTCTTCCACCCGGATACAGCATAAATTCAAAGTCCTTTTTGTTTTCTTCCAGCTTATCAATCAACTGAATACTGTTTTGCATGTGCACGTTGTCGTCCATAGTGCCATGCACTATTTGCAGCATGCCTTTGTATTTAGGCACGTGGGTCATTACGCTACTGCTTTTGTAGCCCTCAGGGTTTTCGGCTGGCGTATCCATAAAACGTTCGGTATAGGCGCTATCGTATAAACCCCAGTCGGTTACACTACCACCGGCCATGCCATGCGTAAATACGTCGCTGCCGTAAGTAAGCGCGTAGCAACTCATATAGCCGCCATAGCTAAAGCCGGTAATGCAAATTTTGGTTGGGTCTGCAATGCCTTTGTCAATCAACGACTTCACTAATGTAATATAGTCTTTCATTTCCCAATAACCCAGGTTGCGGTGCATATAGGCAACGCCTTCTTTACCAAAGTGTCCGCTGGCGCGGTGGTCGAGCGATACCTGAATCAGCCCTTCCTGTGCGTACCATTGCGTTCTGGGCGACCATAGCCACTGGTCAAACACTGTTCCGGCATCAGGCCCGCCATAAATGCTGATAAGCACCGGATATTTTTTGCCAGCCACCATATTTTGCGGATAGGTGATGGTCATGGGCAAATCAAACAGGCCATCGTCACTTTTAACGCGCAGCAATTCAGATTTAGCCATGTTATAGCTATCCATTTCAGTGCCTTTGATACTGCCCAGTTCTTTAATGATTTTTCCGGTGTTATCAACAACCGCCATTGAGGTTGGTGCCGTGATGCTTGAATAAGTTGTTATGAAATACTTGAAGTCAGGTGAAAGCTGAATAAAACGATGGTTATAATCGCCAAAAGTTAGTCTTTTGAGGTTTTTTCCGTCGAAATCAACTCTGTAAAAATCAAAGCGGGCCGAGTTTTCCAATCCACGGGCATGGAAATAAACCACCCGGTTTTTCTGGTCAATACCCTCTACCGATTTAATGGTAAATTTGCCATTGGTGATGTTATTTTTGAGTTTCCCGTCAATGCCGTACAAATACAGTTGCTTCCAGCCGGTTTTATCGCTCAGAATAATCATTTCTTTATTGCCATCAAGCAATGTCAGGCGGTTGTCGGCATCGTCAATATCAATCCAGGCTTTTTGGGTTTCGGCATATACTTCTTTTTTGCTTCCGTTAGCCGGAGAAACGTTATAGATTTTAAGGTTGTCGTTTCCGCGGTTAATCCACTGTACCATCAGGCCGCTGCCGTCCAGTAGCCATTCGGGCCAACCGAAATACTGCTCATCTTTTTCGTTGAAATCCGCCCAGACGGTTTTTCCGCCTGTGGGAGACACAAAACCAATTTTAGCCTCCGGGTTAGGGTCGCCGCTTTTTGGGTATCTGGTTTCTTCTATAAAACCATGTTGCCCTTCGCTGTTATAGAGTGGAAACATCTGAATCTTGCTTTCATCAAAGCGCATATAGGCCAGTTTTTTGCTATCGGGGCTCCACCAGAAAGCTCTGAAACGCGTAGCACGCCCGAAGATTTCTTCCCAGTAAACCCAGGTAGCATAGCCGTTCAGGGTTGTTTTGGTGCCGTCTGTGGTTAACTTAACTTCCTTGTTGGTTTTCAGATTGTAGGTAAACAGATTGTTGTCTTTGGTATAGGCAATGAAGCTGCTGTCGGGCGAGAAAGTAGGATTTTTTTCTTCGGCAGCGTCTTTGGTCAGTTGTTTTTCTGTTTTGCCGTCTTTCAGAAAAATATCGTTGTCTTTTACCTGAACCGACAACCGGGGTTGTGGTATTTTTGAAGAAACAGTGGCTGTGCCTTCGGTCAGGTTACCGTTGGTAAGGTCTAGAACAAAGCTCTTGTTGCCGGCACTTCTTTGCACAACAGATAGCTTGTCGCCGTCTGCCCATTGTACTAATGGCAAAGGTTGCTGAAAATTCTTTGGCGTGCGGTCTGCTTTTAATTCTTTTGCATCAAACTCCTTTTTTTGGGCAACCGCAAAAGCATTGCTCAGCAACAGAAGCGCTATCACTTTTTTCATGGGGTTATGAAGTGTTTAGTTTATGGTTACAGTCTACTAACTTAATTGCTTAAAATTATACATTTTTTGCATTATTTCTTACTCAATAAGGTAAGAATAGGTTAATCTATAGATAAGGCTCGGAAAAAAATAGATAGCGTAAATGGTGTTTAATCATTGCAGATACTTTTTATGGTTGAATCAGAGCTATCGAAACAACCACTTTAAGAAGTGTTTTACCGCAGCGTGGCACACAGTTATGCACGGTGTTTCCCGGGGTATCCGGCGTATATAGATAGGAGAAGACGATGTACCTTAATTTTGGTACAATCACTTAGCCTTAACCCCAAATAACAAACGTCTAAATTTAAAAGGACTGATAGGAAAAAGGTAGATAAAGAAACTGAATCCGAATTCGTGCCAATCAGGTAGCCATCAATAAAAATTACCAGCGAAAGCGAGAAAAATTATACCAATCATCAATGAGATTTTTGGCTACCTGCCATCATTCATGAAGCGTCAGGTAGTGAATCATACGAGCCGCACTTAATAGAAGTAGGCTCCAGGTAGGTTTAAATATAAAGAAAGGATTTTCATACCAATGTAAAAACAAATACCCTGGCAAATCCGGAAATTTGCCAGGGTACATGCTATTAATTCAACTCTTTATTTTTCTAAGGGATGCTCAGCCAGAAGCTTTGAGGCATTATAAATATCTTTCTGATTCTTAACTGCTGCTCTTACCGCTTTAACTTTATCCGGGTTAATGGCCGGAGCATTGTTTCCAAAAGAATTGCGCACGTAGGTAAGCACTGCTGCGACTTCTTTATCATTCAGTAATCCTTCAAATGGTGTCATCGGTACCTGACCCGGATACTTCCTGCCGTTTACTTCTATTGGCCCTAACAACCCTTTCAATACAATCTTAATGGCGCGTTCTTCATTGCCGGTTACCCAGTTGGTACCTGCCAACGGCGGGAACCCGGAAGCCGTAAGACCTTTGCCATCTGGCTGGTGGCAGGTAGCACAATAACCTTCTTTGGCATAAATAGCTTTGCCTGTGTTAAACAATTCAAGGTCGGCGCCTTTTAATGTGGTTTTAGCCGCCACTTCTTTGGCCTTCTTCACAGGTTCGCCGTTCAGATGTGCCACCGCTGTTTCGTAAGCATGAATCATCCAGTCGTCCAGCGGTTTCTTGTTGGCTTCTGCCAATATAGGTAAGCCTTTTTCTTTGCCAATCCACGAGGCAGCCACTATGGCACCCAATCGAACCCGGCTGTTACCGTCTTTTGCCGCCTGCATTAACAAGGCTGCCTGGTCTGGCACCTGATGGCCCGTAAACCGGATTACCTCCACAACGGCGGCTCTTACATGGTAGTCTTTGGCTTTAAGCAACTGGCGCAGTAGCTTCTGGTCAACTTTATCAAGCCCCCAGGTAACCCAGAGGGCTTCCAACAGGTTATGCTCATAGCGAGGGTCGGTTTTGTCCAGACCTGCCACCCATTTGGTTACTTTAGGTAGTACTTCTGCTGCGTTTCTGCCTCTAAGTTCACGGCGGGTACGGTAGCGGGTGCGGTATTCAGGCAGTTTCAGGTTATCCAATAGCGTTTCAACGCTTGCTCCGGCAATTTTGGCCGGGGTTACCAATGGTCTTGATGGATAAGTGATTCTGTAAACACGGCCGTGCATGTGGTCGCGTAGTGGGTCACGGGCATTGTGTTGCATGTGGCCAATCAGAATATTATGCCAGTCTATCACATAAAGAGAGCCATCCGGCGCAAACTCCATATCTACCGGCCTGAAATTGCGGTCTTCGCTCACAATCAGATCCAATCGGTGTTTGCTTTTGTAACCCGTGCCATCGTCAACCAGACTATGCATTTTAGTGCCTAAAAAGCCAATGGTATTGTTTATCAGTAAATCACCCTGTACTTCATCAGGGAAATGGCGGCTCGATACAAACTCCAGACCTGATGTCGGGCGTACCATGTGTTCTTTTTCAATGAGCTGTACGCCCTTATGGGTAGCCTCTCCGTATCTGGGCAATACGCTTCCGGGCATCATCCAGCGCACATCCGGGCTTGACGTTTCTGCAAAGAATGGTTGTCCCCAGTCGTCAAAAGCAATACCCCAGGGGTTGGGTATTGATAGTTGAGCGGTGCGTTCCAGTTTCCGCAACTGCGGGCTGTATCTGTAAAACCCGCCGTTGGTGGCACGCACGGTTCCGTAAGAGGTCTCTACATTGGTGTGCAGAAACACGCCTTCTCCCGAATAGATGGCACCTGATGGGTCAACTGTGTAAGCATGGCTGTTGTGGTGGGTGTCATGGTCGTCAAAACCGCTCAGCAGTATTTCTACCTTGTCTGCTTTGTCATCACCGTTGGTGTCGGTAAATAATTTCAGATTAGTGCCCTGCGATACAAAAACGCCCTCGTGGGTAATCTCAAAACCCAGTGGCAGGTGCAGGCTATCTGCAAAAACGGTTTCTTTGTCGGCTTTGCCGTCATTATTGGTGTCTTCCAGAATAATTATTTTATCGTTAGGCTTGGTGTCGCCGGGTTTGTAATGCGGATAACTTGGCATAACAGCTACCCAAAGGCGTCCTTTATTGTCGAATGACATCTGCATCGGCTTGGCCAGGTCGGGGAACTCCTGCTCTGAAGCAAAGAGTTCAATTTTATATCCGGCAGGTACTTTCAGTTTGTTTAATGCCTCGGTACCATACAGGTAAGTAAGGCTACCGTTTTTTTCAGGATTATAGTTGGTTTTTACCTGAGGCAAAACTTTTGTATTTTTATCGGCAGCGGCCACATCCATTTTTTCTCCTTTTGATGCCGCCAGCCAGATGGCTGCATCGCGGATGTCGGTCATCTGACGGATTTTTTCAATTTCTGCCGGGTAGTTATCAGGCCCGAACGGATTATATCTGCGCCCATAAACATGCACACCGTTAGGTATTTTATAATCGTTGTGCCACATCCAGTTCTTTTCTTTTACGGCATTCAGAATTAAACCCCGGTTAGCCTCTGCTTTGGCAGGTGTTTTGCCGAAAATGGCATCAGTCAGTAGCAGGCTTAGCTTTTTGTAACCGGCTTTGTTTAGCTGAGAGCCATCAATGGTTAAAAATTCACGGGTGGAGTCATACCATTTTTTTGAAGGCGTAAATGCATCTACAAATAAAACTTTATTGGCATCTGCCACTTCTTTCATGGCTTTGGTATATAGCAATAGGTTTTCATTTTCTTTTACGCCATTGGGTAGGTCGTGCAGGCTGCTCAGGTCTTCAAACGCAATGGGTGATACTATGACCAACTGCGGGGCGGTACTGCCATTGTACTTCTGACTGAGGGTATATTTAATGAAGGCATCCAGTTCTGCCTTATAAACAGGCAGATTACCCTTGCCCTGAAATGACTCGCTATAGCCAAAGAGAGCAATAATAATATCGGTTTTCAGACGTGTAAGCCATTGGTCGGGCGTTTCAAAATGGCCTTCACTATCAGAATTTTTGGCGTATTCGGTCTGGAATTTCTCTGCGCCTGGAAATGCCCAGGGCAGATTACGGCTGGCATGCGGCCTGAAACCGGGGGTGTCGCCGCCATCGCACATGTTTCTGATAAACAGCGAGTAATCGGGGTATCTGACATGCATTTCTGTTTCAAAGAGGCCGTAGTTCATCATTCTTGAACCGAGATTGCCGCCAATAAGCGCTATGTGTGCATTTTTCTGGACTGTCAGGGTCTGGGGTGGGGTAGTCTGAAACGAACTGATAGCAAAGACCACCAGTACAAATAAGACTATGAGTAATCTTATGTTTATTTTCATGAGTTGAATAGTAATAAGTAGGGTCGTATTGCTGTGTCGTTAAGGTCTATGGCATACAATCACTTGGTCATACCACGGTATGGCACGTTAATATCAATTTTACCTTTCCATTGTTTGGGTACTTTTTTGCCTAATTCCCAATGAATGGCATTAATCACTAATCGTTGAAATGCCTCTACCTGAAAATCTTCCGGATGCCCGAGGGTGGTCATAAATACTTTTCCGCCAAAAGAATTAGTGCCTGTCCAGGCAACAGGATTTTCAATAGCGGCTTTATCCGGGTTTACTGATTTACCCATCAAAAGCCATTCAGAACCCTTGGTTGGGTAGTCGGGTAAAACCCTGTATAACCAAGAGCGTGCATGGAAGTTGGGGGCCACGCCTGTCAGGATGGGGTGTTTGGCAGCAGCAGGAATAACTGTTACATCGGTGCTGCTCTCATGCCCGTAATGGGTATGGCCGGCCTTACCGCCCCAACCGGGAGGCGCATTTAGCGCAAATTCACCGAAAGCATTCCATTTTTCAAGCTCGTGGCCTTTCGGATAATTAAAGGCATGGGTAGTAGTGCGGAAGGCCATTACCGGCTTGCCTGTTTTAAGGTAAGCTTCAATGTAGTCCAGTTGTTCTTTGGGCAGCTGGCGCCAGCGCAGATAAAACACCGCCAGGTCGGCATCTTTCAGGGCTTCCAGACCCGGAATATCCTTTTCGGCATTCTGGTCGGGATACGATTTTAGTACTTTGGTACGGAAACCGTAATTTTTTTCGAGTTCGGCGGCAATCAGCGGCAGGGTGTGCTCGCCACTGTATTCGTGGTCGCCGGCTACAAATACAATCAAGGGGGCATTTTTTGACTGAGCCTTAGCGTTATTGAAGGCTAAATGGCACAGTGCAAACAATAGAAAAGTGGATAATATGGACTTGGCCATAGTAGAACAGGTTTAATTAGGTATAAGAGGTTTGAATATTATGAATGCAATTTACATATTTTTGAATAATATCATTCAGTAACACGGTATATTAAAAATGCGGGTTTTAAATCAGGCTCAGAGGGCGTTCATATATAAATACTTGATAATTAATGCAGGTTTTGCCTAAAGTTTTAAAATATTCTTGTATTTTTTAAAAACACTCTGTACCTTTGCAGCCCTATTTAGGAAATTAGTAACTAAACGAAAAAATAATTTTCAAGACAAAATGCCTACTATACAACAATTAGTAAGAAACGGTAGAGAGCAAATGACTTGGAAGTCAAAGTCTCCGGCACTTGACTCATGTCCGCAACGTCGTGGCGTGTGTACTCGTGTTTACACTACGACTCCAAAGAAACCAAACTCGGCGCTTCGTAAAGTTGCCCGTGTTCGCTTGAGTAACATGAAAGAAGTAAACGCCTACATTCCGGGTGAAGGACACAACCTGCAAGAGCACTCAATCGTATTGATTCGTGGTGGTCGTGTAAAAGACCTTCCGGGTGTACGTTATCACATTGTTCGTGGAGCCCTTGATACTTCGGGTGTGAACAATCGTAAACAAAGTCGTTCAAAATATGGTGCGAAACGTCCTAAACCAGGTCAGGTTGCAGCTCCAACAAAAGGCGGCAAGAAAAAATAATCGCATTCATGTTTAGTACCGTCACTACGGCAAATCGTTTAGTTACGGGGTAGTAATCCTGGTAGACCAGGGTGAATTAGTTGTAAAAACGAAACCTTATTAAAAAGCAATGAGAAAGGCAAAACCAAAAAAACGTTACGTATTACCTGATCCTAAATTCAGAGACGTAGTAGTAACAAAATTCGTAAATAACCTGATGTACGATGGCAAGAAAAGTATTGCCTATAGTATTTTCTACGGTGCACTTGACCTTGTAGAAAAACGTACAAAAGAAAACGGCTTAGAGCTTTGGAAAAAAGCATTGAGCAACGTATCACCTGCGGTTGAGGTTAAGAGCCGTCGTGTGGGTGGTGCTACTTTCCAGGTACCTACAGAGGTACGTTCGGAGCGTAAACAATCTTTAGGAATGAAATGGTTGATCAACTACTCGCGCAAGCGTGGAGAGAAAACCATGACAGAGCGTCTGGCAGGTGAAATCATTGCGGCTTCAAAAGGTGAAGGTGCAGCAGTGAAGAAAAAAGATGATACGCACCGTATGGCAGAAGCAAACAAAGCGTTCTCACACTTCAGATTCTAATCAGGTCAGAAGTGCTTACATACAAGCCGCAGGTTCCGTCAGGTGCCTGCGGCTTTTTTTTGCATAAAACGGTTAATAGTAAGGCAATTATAAAAAAGATGCTACAGGTTTTGGTAAGCAGCTATTTGAGCTATATTCAATTTTGAGTATTATTGTAAACTTGACTGAAAAGTAAATCACATACGGGACAGAGCTCCACATTATTTGTAATTAATCATGACAAAAGAAGAACTTACCATCTGGTTTGAAAAAAAAATAGCAGAAGAACTAGGTAAAAAACAAAACGAAGTATCCCTTGCCATTCCTATTGAACAATATCACCTTGATTCTATTTCTTTAGTATCGCTTTCTCAGGACCTTGAGGATTTTGTGGGGTTTTATATTGAACCTACCATCTTTAGCGAATTTGAAACCATAAATGAGATAATTGAATGGATACTCAGCCGCCAAAAATCATAAAATGGACACCTGCAACGGCCGAGTATTTCAAAAACCCTTATGTAAATCTGAATGCGTGTCTGGCGTTTAATCCTGTACAGCAGGTTTCGGCATCCGAATGGGTCTTGTTCAGATATGAGCATGTAAAGCAATTGTTGAGAGACCACACCTGCCTAACTGCAGATTTATCCGGTTTCTTTGAAAAAAAAGAGCCGGTGCTTTTGAAAAACACCAGTCAATGTCCTTTTTTATCGAAAGCCACCAGAAAATGGATGATGTATCTGGACGGTGACGCTCACAGTGTTGCCCGCGAATTGGTAGAAAAAGTTTTGAAATGCTATGATCTGGATGAAATTGTAAACAGATGCCTGAACGACTGGATAAGTCGGTTTTTTGAAGCAGACCGGCTTGATATGGCGCATGTGGCCTCTGTGTTGCCCTCACTTATTTTTCTTTCGCTTTATCAGCCTCTGAATGAAGACTGGGCATCTTTTGAGCACCTGAAACAAGTATCTCAATCGTTGGCCAGGTCACAGGACTTATACAAGTCTGTAAAGCAATACCAGGATTATAATGCCGATGCGGCTTGGTTGTTTTCTACCATCCGTAAAGATTTTGAGGATATCAATTTTGCAGATAGCGCTCTGGTCAGAAATTTTTTGCGGGTAAATGAAGAAATGGGTAATCTGTTTACGGTTGACGAGCTGGTTTCGTTGGCTATTATCTTATTTTTTGCTTCTGTTGAAACTACCGTTGATACCATCAGCACCAGTGTTTATGAGTTTTTTAAGAATCCGGAATTGCTGAATTACATTCTTAGTGCCGATGCCAAACAGATAAACATTCTGGCAGAGGAGTTGTTCCGTTTTGCCTCTCCGCAGCAATATACAATCAGAATCAATACAAAGCCAATTGAAATAGGCGGGCATCTGATTCCGGAAAACTCAAGAATTTATCTTTGTATTGCTTCTGCCAATTATGACCAGACGGTGTTTGAGAATCCTGACCAGATAGTGGCCGACCGCAGCTATAACCCTCATCTGGCGTTTGGTAGCGGTACTCACGCATGCCTGGGAGCCAGACTTGCCAGAATTGAACTAAGGGCTTTACTGAAGCCTCTGGCCGGAGTGTTGAAAAACTACAAGCTGGATGAAAGCACAGAGGTTGAATGGCAAAAAGCTATTTTTATGAGAGGTGTAAAGAACTTATGGAGCGTTAAAATATAAGTGGATGGCTGTCAGTATTTTATTGATTCTGCTGTTTGTTCTGTTGGTGGTAACAGGTATTTTGTTATTAAACAAGCCCGGACAAAACTGGAAAGTGTTGCTGCTTGGTAGTGTACTGTTCTATATGATGGTTGCCAAGTGGGCGGCTATACCTATTTTTCTGTTTTCGCTTGTTGTTTTTTTCGGAGGGAAAATCATTGAGAAAACAAAAGGGAAGTTAGCCTACTATGGCATAATAACCATGGCTTTGTCGTTCTTGCTGCTAGAGAAATTAGGTCTTTTTACCAAAGTGGGTTTGCCATTACCTTTTGTTATCATTGGTATTTCTTACATTACTTTTAATGGGCTGAGTTATCTTTTTGATATCAGGAAAGGCTACCTTAAACCTGAAACAAATTATGGATTATTGCTGCTTTATCTGCTTTATTTCCCATACATATCGGCAGGGCCGCTACATCGGTATAAGAAAGTAGCTTCTCAGTTCAGAAATAATGTAGGTTTGTCTAACCAGAATTTCTCTTTGGGTTTCAGGCTTATTCTTTGGGGCATTTTCAAGAATCTGGTTTTAGGGCAGTATCTGGGCAAACTGGTTGCTATTATCATAGACTCACCAGATGTCTACAAGGGTTTTTATGTAATTATTGGCGGCTTCTTCTTTTTTTTATATCTCTATTGCGACTTCAGCTCTTTCATTGACATAGTAAGAGGCACCTCGCATATATTTGGCATTCAGCTTTCACAAAACTTCCGGAGCAGGGTCTATGCTTCAAGCTCACGCAGGCAATTCTGGGAGGGCTGGCATATTACCCTTAATCACTGGTTCAGAGATTACGTATTTTATAGAATTGCAGGAAAGGCAAGAAAAAAATGGCAGATAGACTTGGCTATGATGGTTACATTTGTAATGATTGGTATCTGGCACGATGTGTCCTGGAAGTTTGTTTTATGGGGCTTCATGAATGGCACCTGGATAATAACCGAAGATAAACTGCGCAAACGCCTGAGTTTAAAACCTGGTACCTGCGCAACAATTCTCGGAACCCTCTACCACGTATCTGTTGCATCTTTTGTGGCTATTGTCTTTAGAACTCCAGACCTTGGAGCATCAGTAAAAGCCTTGGTATCAAGTAATGTTATACCTACAGGCTCGTATCTGGTAATTGTAAAGCAGATATTGTATATAAGTCCGTTTTTTGTTCTTATGGATTACATTTACAGAAAAGCCGGACAAAAACCGATTGAAGAGTACCTGGGTACACTTAGCCTGCGCAACAGATGGGCCATTTATATACTGCTGACCGCCTGTATCCTGATTTTTGGTTCTGACAATAACGAAGATGCGTATTACATGCAGTTTTAAGGTATGAAAAGTTCATTAATTGTTTCGTTACGTAAATTACTGGCTTATTGTCTCATACTGGGCTTACTGCTGCTGGCTATGCTGGGTTTTTCAGAAATTGTTTCTGCATTCAGTAATGCCAATGCCAACCTTGCAGAATATATTGAGGCAGACAACCACCAGCCAAAAACATTGTTTATTGGCTCTAGCCGTATGCAAACAAGTATAGATACTGATTTGCTGAAATCAGAAATACCTCAATTCAATTTTTACAATCTGGGTTTGTCTGGTTCAAGCATACTGTATAATTGTAGTCTGGCAGAGAAAACACTTCCGTTGCTTGCCCCGGGTAGCCGCGTCTTTATTGAGTTGTCGGATTACCGGGCGCTTCCGCCAGGTTATTTTTATGTTTTCAATACCCATAAAGATTTGTGGGGCATAATAAAAAACCGAGTAGCAATTGGCGCAGACCTGAACGAATTTCAGAGCATTTTTTTCTCACTGATTAACGTAAAAGGAGAACTTTTAGCCAATGTAAATTCTAAGCGAAAAAAAACAGAGGAATTGGGTTTTGCCAGATGGAAAACCACCTATACAGGTACCCAAAACACGTTCGTTGATAGTGCTGATATGCAGCCGGTGGCAATGCCTTTAGTTATATGGCAGAGCAGGTACCTGGCTTTGCTGAACGAATTGATACAAAAGGGACAACAAAAAAATGTGCAAATTGTATTTGTATTGCCCTTAAACATACGGGCTGCCAAAGATAAAAAGGAATTAATGCCCATTTACCATGCCATTCCGGAAGCAAACAAGTGGATTTACACTTCAGATTTTCTAAGCAGCATATCCAACAATACATATTTGGGAGACTTTATTCATTTAAATGAAAAGGGCGCAAAACTTTATACAGAAGAGCTTATCAGAAAACACAATTCAATGATGAGTCATCCTCATTGAAATTGCCATGAATGAAGTTTGAAACCCGGAGCTTAGGCGACCGGATAACCTGATGCCGTAAGCAAAAGACTTCGGTATTTTGTCTTTCTTTTGCCTTTTTGTACATTTACTTATCAACTAAAATCAACACGTAATGAGAATTCTCCTGACTTTACTCTTCATTTCAAATTTAGTTTTCGCCCAGACCAACTCACAGAAAATTTTAGTAACCGATTTGACCCGAATCAAACAGGTAGCTTCTATCGCCACCTCGCCAGACGGTAAAAAAGCTGTTTATGGCCTGAGAACCATAGAAACCAATGCCGATAATGCTTTAGAATATGATTACCGCACACATTTGTATCTGGTAGACCTACAGGCCGGTAGTGTACCCAAAGCCCTTACACGAGGGGCAGAGAGTGCTTCACAGGCTACTTTCTCGCCTGATGGCAAAACCATTGCATTTGTACGCGCTACCAAAGGCAAAGCGCAGATTTTTATTATGCCTTTGGACGGGGGAGAGGCATGGCAGCTGACCAACTCTAAATACGGTGCCAGCAATCCGTCTTTCTCGCCTGATGGCTCTAAATTGCTTTTTAGTGGGGGTTTGTCTTTTTCAGAATTATTGAAAGATTCAACGCTGAATCCTTCAAAATCTGGCCCTGTCTGGTCTCTTGAAAAACCGGGTTTCCCTAAAAACGAGTTTCTCACCAAAGACAAAAAAGTAAAGGCTAATCCTGATGGCAGCATCGAAGAAATACGTGCGTATCTGGATAAAGACGTGGAAGATAAAAAAGCAAAAGTATTTACCCGACTAAACTTTCAGGGAGAAGCAACAGTGGAGCCGGAGATGAATTTCTCTCATATTTTTGTAATTGATGTAAAAGAAAATGCAAAAGCCACGCCGCTTACCAAAGGTTTCTGGTCGCACGGACAGGCAACCTGGGCACCCGACGGCAAAAGAGTGTTGGCTGTTTGCGGAAAAGATGCCGACCAGCACCCCGACCGTGAACAGGAGAGCATAGTAATTAGCATGAACCTTGATGGTAGTGACAGAAAAGTGCTGGTTTCTGAAAACGGCAAGAGTTTCTCTGGTGTTGAGCCATCGCCGGATGGTAAGCTACTGGCTATGACCATGAATTCACCTAACCTGCTATCATTCGGGCAATTGGTGATTGCGAATGCCGACGGCACGAACCGCCAGATTGTAGATTTTGACCGCGTGCCCGGCAACCTGAAATGGACGGCCGATAATAAATATCTGTATCTTTCTGCCTCATCAAACGGAGGCATTCCTGTTTTTAGAATGGATGCTAAAACCCGTAAGATTGAACGCTTAAGCGACTATGAGTCTGGTGCAAGCCCATTTGAACTAACCAACGACAAAGTGGTATTTGCTAAAACAGAAGTGCTTAACCCCTCAGAGTTATACATGGCCGATTTGACCATGAAAAATGCGGTAAAACTCAGCGCGCATAACGACGCCTGGTTGAAAGACAGAAAGCTGAGTTTCCCGGAGAAAAGAGTATATACCAACTCGAAAGGAGAGAAAGTAGACTACTGGATTATGAAGCCTACTTTTCAGGAACCGGGAAAGAAATACCCGCTATTATTGCAACTACATGGCGGCCCAACAGCCATGTGGGGGCCTGGTGAGTTCTCGATGTGGCATGAGTTTCAGTATTTCTGTTCGCAGGGTTACGGGGTAGTGTATCCAAACCAAAGAGGCTCTGGTGGCTATGGCAAGGCGTTCCAGTTCTCAAACTACCGCGACTGGGGCAAAGGCCCGCAGGAAGATGCTTTAAGTGCTTGTGCTGATGCTGCTAAAGAAGCATGGGTAGATACAGCCAGACAGGTAATTACAGGAGGCTCGTATGCAGGATATTTAACGGCATGGATTATTACACAAGACCACCGTTTCAAAGCGGCTTTTGCACAGCGAGGCGTATATGATCTGACCACCTTTATGGGCGAAGCCAACGCCTGGAGACTGGTGCCTAATTACTTTGGTTTGCCGTGGGAAGATGAGAAAGTAACCAAAATAGATGCTAATTCGCCCTACACCTTTGTGCATCAGATTAAAACACCGTTCCTGATTAAGCATGGCGAAAACGATTTGCGCACGGGTGTAGTACAGTCAGAAATGATGTTTAAAAGCCTGAAATATCTTGGCAAAGATGTGGAGTATGTACGTATGCCGGGTGCTACCCATGAGCTTTCCCGTGCAGGAAACGTACGCCAGCGCATTGACAGAATCCTGCGTATTTATGAGTTTTTTGAGCGTTTTGTGGGGGTGAAGTAAGGATTGTAAAAGAGAATAAACCCGATTTCGTAGAGCCGCATTGCATGCGGCTTCAGGGGTCTTAAGCATTTACGGATTATCCGTTATTTTGGTATCCGCCCATTCCATTAAGGACAATTCTCTGATTGCATAGGCCTTGAGACGTATGCAATACGTCTCAACAAAAACAGAGCAATCTGCAAACAAAAATGGGCTTCTCAACCGAGAAGCCCATTTTTGTAATTTATACTTTATCTTACTCAGATACAGATTCTGAATCTTTCTTTTTAGAAAGTTTCTTTTTCTCACCTTCTACCATTTGCTCTTTCAAGGCAGCAAGGGCATCAAGGTCTCCAAGTGTCGATTTCTCGTCGTTTGTAGAAGCAGTTGCTTCTTTTCCACCTTTTTTCTTAGCTTCTTTTTTCTCTTCTTCCTTAGGAGCTTCCCAGGTTTTAGAGTGCGAAAGCATGATTTTCTTCTCTTCTTTGTGGAATTCTAATACCTGGAATGACAATTTCTCACCAGCTTCGGCGGTTGTTCCGTCAGCTTTAGCCAAATGTTTCAACAAAGCGTAACCTTCAATACCGTAAGGTAGCTCAAGTGTTGCTTGTTTGTCATTTTTAGAGATAATTGTACACTCGTGTTCAGAACCTACAGTGAAGATGTGCTCGAAAGTATCCCAAGGGTTTTCTTCCAAGTGTTTGTGACTAAGGGCTAAACGACGGTTTTCAACGTCAAGCTCCAATACCACTACATCAAGGGTATCACCAACTTTCACGAAGTCAGAAGGGTGTTTGATTTTCTTTGTCCAAGACAAGTCAGAAACGTGAACTAGACCGTCGATGCCTTCTTCCAATTCAAGGAAAATACCAAAGTTAGTCATGTTACGTACGGTGCCGGTATGTTTAGTACTTACGCCGTATTTGCTCAACAAGTCTTGTTTAGTCCAAGGATCTTCAGTCAATTGTTTGATACCCAAAGACATTTTACGCTCTTCACGGTCAAGCGTCAATACCACTGCTTCGATTTCGTCACCGATTTTCAAGAAATCAGATGGGTTACGAAGGTGTTGAGACCATGACATTTCAGAAACGTGGATAAGACCTTCAACACCCGGTTTCAATTCAAGGAATGCACCGTAATCAGCAATGTTTACAATCTTACCTTTAACTTTAGAACCAACTGAAAGACCTTCAGCAAGTGAATCCCATGGGTGAGATTCCAGTTGTTTCATACCCAACGAAATACGTTTTTTGTCTTCGTCGAAATCAAGAACAACCACTTTAATACGTTGATCCAGTTTAAGTAATTCGTTCGGATGGTTAATACGACCCCACGAGATATCAGTAATGTGAAGTAGACCATCAACACCACCCAAGTCGATGAACACACCGAAGTTAGTAATGTTTTTAACCACACCTTCCAATACCTGACCTTTCTCAAGGTTGTTAAGAATAACCTGACGTTGCGTTTCAAGGTCTTTCTCGATAAGGATTTTGTGAGATACAACCACGTTATCGTTAGTGTGGTTAATTTTCACAACTTTAACCTCCATTTTCTTACCTACGAAAATATCAAAATCGCGGATTGGCTTAACGTCGATTTGTGAACCTGGCAAGAACGCCTCGATTCCGTAGATGTCTACAATAAGACCACCTTTCGTACGACGTTTAACAAATGCATCGATGATAGCGTCTTCTGTAAATGATTTTTCGATGTTGTTCCAAGCGGTTAGTACTCTTGCTTTTTTGCGAGAGATAACCAACTGACCCATTGCATCTTCTTGTTTTTCAATGAATACCTCTACTTGATCACCCACTTTCAGGTTAGGTAGATCACGGAACTCTGAAATTGAAACAAGACCATCAGATTTGAAACCGATGTTCAATAATACTTCGCGGTCGGAAATACCTACCACAGTAGCCATTACTACGTCTTTCTCGTCAACTTCAGTTAGCGTGTCGCTGTAAAGTTTTTCAAGTTCTGCTTTTTCAGCAGCAGTATAACCGCTACCGATACCTCTTTTTGAGACTTTGTCCCAGTCAAAATCTGCAACTTGTGCCATAATAGATTTAAAATCGCCCATTTATACATCAGTTCACCGGGCTTTTGAACCGAAATTAAATTTTGAATTGAAAATTCCTTGCGAAAAGGACTGCAAAGGTATTACTTATTCATGTAATTTCCTAGGTATAATATATTTATTATTAGTAAGTTAAGCGGGGTTCCTGGTTGGGTGTTCCGGCAGGTGTTTCAGGCCACTTTATGGTTATACGGCTAGCCAAAAAATATTATGCTTGCCGAACATTTTTAATTTTTTATGGGTTGTTTTCAATAAATCGTCTTATTTTTACATTAAATAATACAAGACCTGTTCACTAGTATATAACTAAGAAGAAACTGTTATGCCTGTTAAAACACAACCATATCCCTGGTTAAAATTTTATCCGGAGGGTATACCTCATGAAATAAACCCTGATGCCTATCCGTCGTTGTTAGAACTGATGGACGAAGGCTTTACAAGATACGCCGGCCATTCGGCCTATTCCTGCATGGGAAAAGAAATAACGTTCGGTGAGCTTGATACGTACACCCGAAATTTTGCAGCTTATCTGCAAAGTGTCGGCCTGCAGAAAGGCGACCGCCTCGTGATTCAGATGCCCAACTGTCTGCAATATCCGGTTGCCATGTTTGGTGCCCTGAGAGCCGGGTTGATTATCGTAAATACCAATCCGCTTTATACACCCCGCGAAATGGAGCACCAGTTTAAGGATTCTGGCGCCAAGGCTATTGTAATTGTAGCCAACTTTGCCTCGAATCTGGAAAAAGTGATTGATAAGACTGCCATTAAACACGTGTTTGTTACCCAATTGGGCGATATGCTCGGGTTTCCCAAAAAGCAATTAGTAAACTTTGTGGTAAAAACGGTAAAAAAGATGGTGCCGGCTTACCATATTCCACAGGCTATGCCGTTGATGAGTGCCGTTAGTAAAGGAAGCAGCCTGAGCTGGTCTAAACCTAAGCTTACCAGTAGCGACCTGGCGTTTATTCAGTACACCGGTGGCACAACAGGGGTGTCTAAAGGAGCCAAGCTTACACACCGTAATATTGTGGCTAACCTTGAAGCCAACAATATATGGCAAAGTGTACTGACCAATAAAATTAAAGATGATAAGGTGGTGGTAGTAGCAGCTTTGCCCTTGTATCATATTTATGCTTTAACGGTAAACGCGCTTACGTCTCTGAAAACAGGTACCATGAACCTGCTGATAACCAACCCGCGCGATTTGAATGCCTTCATTAAGGATTTGAAGAAAAACCCGCCACATGTGTTTACTGGTTTGAACACCCTGTATAATGGGTTGTTGAATCATCCGCAGATTAACGAAGTAGATTTCAGCAAGCTGGTGATAACCTCGGCGGGGGGAATGGCCTTGCAAGGGGTTGTAGCTAACCGTTGGAAAGACCTGACCGGCAATTTACCCGCCGAAGGATACGGTTTGTCGGAGACGTCTCCGGTATTAACCTCTAACCCACTGGTAGGCGAAAACAGAATTGGAACCATAGGTATACCGTGGCCAAGTACCGAAATAAGGGTACTTAAAGATGATGGCACCTGGGGTGGCCCGGGTGAAGTAGGAGAGATTTGTGCCAATGGCCCACAGGTAATGGCCGGGTACTATAACCGCCCTGACGAAACCGAAAAAGTAATGCTGAAAGATGCTGATGGCCGCGACTGGTTTAAAACCGGAGATATTGGCGTGATGGACGAAGACGGATACTTTAAAATAGTAGACCGTAAGAAAGACATGATTCTGGTATCGGGCTTTAATGTGTATCCGAACGAGATTGAAGATGTGGTAGCCACATGCCCTGGTGTGTTAGAAGTGGCTTGTATTGGTGTACCTGACGAGAAATCGACAGAAGCAGTAAAGGTGTTTATTGTGAAAAAAGACCCTGAACTAACCGCCGAGCAGGTAAAGGCCTATTGCAAGCAAAACCTGACAGGCTATAAATGCCCCAAACACATCGAGTTCCGTACCGAGCTGCCTAAAACTAACGTAGGTAAGATTCTGCGCCGTGCTTTGAAAGAAGAAGAACTGGCTAAGAAATAACTAATGTGTCCAGATTTTAATCGGGATACTCTTATGAATTTATTCCTTAGTTTAGATTGACGGTGAATACATTCACCGAATTCGTAAGCGATTCATAAAAATGCCCTCAATCTTTCGATTCGAGGGCATTTTAGTTGATGAAGTGTATAAATGTTAAGCCACAACTTTATCTATAGAGCCTATTACTTTTTTCATAAAAGTATTGGCTGCATCTTTCTCGGGCATTCCTTCGGCTATTAACTGGTGTACCTCTAGTGCGCCACAAAGGTTTGATATCAACTCTCCAATTAAATCCAGTTCTTCATCTTTCAATGATGGCGTCTCAGAAATATTCTCCAGCACTTTAATAGCAGCCTCAATTTCAGCTACTGATGAAGTGCGCTGCGCTTGTCTAATTAAGGGTAATTTCATCAATCAAAGTTTTTAATTGTTCTTCTTTATTGGTCTGAGCCTGGTTAACCAGTTGCCCGCCTTTAAACCCGGCAAATGTGGGCAGGTTGGTTACACTGGCCAATTTGCGCGACTGCGGAAACTTCTCGGCGTCTACAATCACAAAAGCGGTGCTTTCGTTTTCGGCCGACAATCGCTTAAATTTTGGTTTCATCAGGCGGCAGTTGCCACACCAGCTTGCCGAAAACTGCACCATTACTTTTTCGTTCTGTGCAATGATGTCGGCCAGATTATCTTCTGCTAATTCAATTAACATGGCTGTAAGGTTTTCTTAGTTTTGAGAGAAATAGTTCACTACACCTTGATTGGTAGCAATCATGGCTGTTTCGCCTTCTTCCCAGTTGGCAGGGCATACTTCACCAAACTTTTCAACGTGTAGTTGTGCATCCAGTAAACGAAGGTATTCGTCGATATTGCGGCCTAATGGCAGGTCATTGATTGACTCATGACGAACAATACCCTCTTTATCAATCAGGAATGTACCACGGAAAGCCACAGGATTACCTACAAATGACCAGGTTCTGGTTTCGTTGTTAAACACATACTCGCCGCCCAGTACACCACAGTTTAATGAAACAACTTTAGAGGTATCGGCAATAATAGGATACGTAACCCCCTGAATACCACCCTCTTCTTTAGGTGTATTCAACCACGCCAGGTGCGTTTCTTCTGTATCGGTTGAGCAGCCCACTACCACAGCGCCTCTTTTCTCGAACTCAGCCAGTTTCTCCTGAAACGCGTGTAATTCAGTTGGGCATACAAATGTGAAGTCTTTAGGGTAGAAAAATAGAATTACATAATTTTTACCCAGATACTGGTCTAAGCTGAAATCTTCTACTATCTCTTCACCGTTTATTACGGCACCGGCCGATATGCGTGGATATTTTTTACCTACAAGCGACATTGTATTATTATTAGTTTATTTGGATTATTGTATAAAAACGTAACACAAAAAAATGCAAAAAATCGTCAGCAACAGGGCAAATATTTGAAACTTCTATTAAGTTCTTTTAATTGTCCAAAGCGCTGCAAAGCTACATTCCGGATAACAAGTAAAATATGATGGCTGTCAGGTGTATACTAAAAGTGCAATTTTTATAACATTAATAGTAAGGAATAAAATTGTTTTTTATGTAGAAAAAGAGATAAAACGAGGCTTGAATTACAGGTAAAAACCTTGGGTTTTCAGGCCGTAAATGGCTCATGAGCAAGTCTAAAAAGCATTGCAAGTAACATAGCGGAGGGCTACACGAAGAATGGGCGATTGAATTTGCTTTGGCTTATTGCCACAGAGCAGCCAATTTTTTGCCTTTATGAACCGTAAAAATCATTTAAACACCTAACTTTGCAAACTTATTTTTATCATGAGCGATTTTAGTTTTGTTTGAGTACTGTCGCGCAATACCATTACCTATGCAAAAATACACCGTTACAGCAGCATTGATTTACGCCAATGGCCCCATTCATATCGGGCATCTGGCGGGTTGTTATATCCCTGCTGATATTTATGTACGTTACCTGCGTTCTACGGGTGCCGATGTGGCCTTTATCAGCGGTACTGACGAACACGGCGTACCCATTACCGTAAAAGCCAAAAAAGAAGGCAAAACACCTCAGCAGGTGGTAGATTTTTACTACGAGCAAATCAAAAAGTCTTTTTCTGATTTCGGAATATCTTTTGATACCTATTCACGCACGTCGAATAAGACCCACCACGAATTATCGCAGGAGATTTTTACGACTTTATATGATAAGGGCTACTTTGATGAAAATGTAAGCGAGCAGTATTATGACGAAGTAGCACAGCAATTCCTGGCCGATAGATACATTGTAGGCGAATGCCCGGTTTGTGGTAACCCCAATGCGTATGGCGACCAGTGTGAGCGTTGCGGTTCTACGCTTTCACCAACCGAATTGAAGAATCCGCATTCAACGCTTTCGGGTTCTAAGCCTGTCATGAGGTCTACCAAGAACTGGTACCTACCCCTTGACCGTATGCAGCCTGAAATTGAGAAATATGTAAACAGCCACACCGAGTGGAAAACCAATGTTTTCGGGCAGTGTCAGTCGTGGTTGAAAGAGGGTCTGAAACCCCGTGCCATGACCCGTGATTTGGACTGGGGTATTAAAGTTCCGTTGCCTGATACTGATGGTAAGGTATTGTACGTATGGTTCGATGCGCCTATCGGTTACATCACCTTTACCAAAGAATGGGCCGACCAGAACGGTAAAGACTGGAAAGACTATTGGAAAAACAAAGATACCAAGCTGGTACATTTTATAGGTAAAGACAATATCGTTTTCCATTGTATCATTTTCCCGGCCATGCTCATGGCAGAGGGAAGTTATATTCTGGCTGATAACGTACCTGCTAATGAGTTCATGAATCTGGAGGGCGACAAAATCTCTACCTCAAGAAACTGGGCGGTTTGGTTGCACGAGTATCTGGAAGAATTCCCTGATAAGCAGGATGTATTGCGCTATGTATTAACAGCCAATGCTCCTGAAACCAAAGACAGTGAGTTTACCTGGAAGGACTACCAGACCCGTAATAACAGTGAGTTGGTGGGCATTTTCGGAAACTATGTGAATAGGGTTTTAAGGCTGATAAATAATTACTTTGGTGGAGAAGTGCCTATTGTAACGGAATTCTCTGATTATGACAAACAGGTGATAGAAGAGATTAAGACTTTTCCTGCTAAAATAGGTAATTTAATTGAGAACTATCGTTTCCGCGAAGCATTGTCTACTATGATGGATTTAGCTCGTCTGGGTAATAAGTATTTAGCAGAAACGGAACCATGGAAGTTATTTAAAGACAATTCTAATGGTGCAAGAGTTGGTGCGATATTGAATTTGAGTATTCAAATTGTTGCAAATTTGGGAATACTATGTAAACCATTTTTGCCACATACTCATGATAAGATAAAAAGACTATTAGGATTTATTGAAGTTGGAAACCTGAACCCAACAGATTATCTTTCATCTGACCTCTATTGGAAATATAATTGGAAAGATGCAGGAAGAATTGATTTAATTCCAGATTTAAGGTCAATAGCACTTGAACTGGATGATTATTTATTCACCAAGATAGAAGACAGTGTGGTTGAGAAACAACGGCAGAAATTGTTAGATACAAAGAAAATGAACGAGTTAGAGAATAAAAAAGTACCTGAGCTGAAACCGACTATTCAATATGATGATTTCTCGAAACTGGATATCCGTGTCGGAACCATTATAGAGGCAGAGAAAGTGGCCAAGAGCGATAAGCTGTTGAAGTTTCTGGTTGATGATGGCTTTGAGAAACGGACTATTCTGAGCGGTATTGCCAAACATTTTACGCCGGAAGAAATGATAGGTAAGCAGGTAACATTCCTTGCTAATCTGGCTCCACGTAAAATGATGGGAATAGAATCGAACGGTATGATTCTGATGGCCGAAGACCGCGATGGTTCACTGGCATTGTTACAACCTCATAAGGCAGTCTGGAACGGAGGGCCGGTGAGTTAAATTTATTAGAATATAAGATTTGAGATGGGAATGTGTTCACGCGCATTCCCATTTTTATTCACTTTTAAATGTCAAAATCGTTATATTTGTAAAAGAAACCATCAATTGTGTATGAATCTGAATAGAATCACTTTTGACCCCAATGTTATGGGCGGCAAACCTTGTATTCGCGGTATGCGAGTTACAGTAGGAACAATTGTAGGCTTAATAGCCGCCGGACGCTCGAATGATGAAATTATAGGTGCTTATCCTTACTTGGAAATGGAAGATTTACGCCAGGCGCTTTCTTATGCTGCGTGGCGGGCAGAAGAGGTAGATATTCCGGTTGTATTTTCATGAGGATATTAATTGACATGAACTTATCTCCCCGCTAGGTTGAATTCTTCCAAAAGAATGATATTGAAGCAATTCATTGGATGAAGGTCGGTAGGCCAAACGATGCAGATAAAGTAATATTTCAATTTGCTTCCGCTAATGACTACATAGTCTTTACAAATGACTTAGATTTCGGAGCAATTTTAGCAGCTACACAAGCAAAACCTCCAAGCGTTTTTCAGCTTAAGAGTCAGGATTTACTCCCTGATGCAATAGGAGAAATAGTTGTCAGATGTTTGAATCAATACAAAAATTATATTGAAGAAGGGAGTCTCATAACTTTTGACATTAATAAAGTCAGAGTCAGGATACTCCCCTTAAAATAATATTCTTACACCCCCGGTTTCACAAACGGCGTTTTGGTAACTACTGCCTTTAACAGTTTATCTCTTACTTTAACAAATACCTCTGTTCCGGCTTTTGAAAATTCAGTAGGTACATAGCCCATGGCAATACCTTTTTGTAAAGTAGGCGACATGGTGCCCGATGTTATCTCACCCAGTTTATTACCTTTGGCATCACATATTTCGTAGTGCGAACGCGGAATCCCCCTGTCAATCATTTCCAGACCAACCAGTTTTCGCTTTAATCCATTAGCTTTTTGTGCCTGCAGGTTAGCCGAATTAACAAAGTTTTTGTTGAATTTGGTTACCCATCCTAGCCCAGCTTCCAACGGAGAGGTAGTGTCGGTAATATCGTTGCCGTATAAACAATAACCCATTTCCAAGCGTAAAGTATCTCTTGCACCCAAGCCAATTGGTTTAATATCAAACTCGGCACCGGCTTCAAATATAGCGTTCCAGAGTTTTTCGGCATCTTTGTTGTCTACATATAATTCAAAGCCACCGGCACCCGTATAACCCGTTGCTGAAACCAGCACAGGCTCTATGCCGGCCACAGTACCCGATTTGAACGTGTAATAATCCATAGAGGCAAGGTCAATATCAGTCAGCTTCTGCAGCGTATCAATGGCCTTTGGCCCTTGCACAGCAAACAGACAAGTAGAGTCTGACAGGTTCTTCATTGGTACATTTTCAGTATTATGGCTCTGTATCCAGTCCCAGTCTTTTTCAATGTTTGAGGCGTTCACAACCAGATAATACCAGTCTTCTGTCAGTCTGTAAACCAATAAATCATCAACCACGCCACCTTGTCTGTTTGGCAGGTAGCTGTATTGCACCTTTCCGTCGAACAGGGTAGAGGCATCATTGGCAGATACTCTTTGTATCAGGTCCAGGGCTTTATCTCCGGTCAACATAAATTCTCCCATGTGCGACACATCAAACACACCTACACCATTGCGTACACAGTTGTGTTCTTCAATATCTGACGAATACCTGACAGGCATCAGAAAGCCTGCAAACGGTACCATTTTTCCGCCGATTTTTTCGTGCAGGTTACTCAGTGGGATTTTTTTTATTTCTGTTGATTCCATGTGTTTATAGCTAAAATAGTTTTGTCGACAAAAATAGGTAAAATATCTGTTTGTGGACTTACGAACATAAAAAAAGAAGAAACACGAGCGCTCATGTTTCTTCTGTATACTAAACTGAAATGATTGATTAATTCGGATTTTGATTCTGATTGAATTGCTCCGTTATTACCTTACGCAATGCCTGATGCGGCCTTAAACCATTGTTGCGGTACACTTTCGGGCCAGCATCTGATTTTGAATCCTGTGCATTACGCATTTGCCTTACTGACGAACTCCTGAACTCCTCATACTCGTCGTCTGTCATTTCACCCCTGTTGGCTGTGCCTTTGGCTACCCCATCATTAAACGAGTTGATTCGTCTATCCTGATCTGCAAGTTTTGCGTGTTCAAGCATGCTATCAATTTCGGCAAGAACCGCCTTTTTCTCTTCTTTCAATTCAGCAACTTCGGGTAAAGTTACCAAATCATTTTCAAGTACGTTTTTTTGTGCTATTTGTGCGGCCAATGCTTTTTCAGCCTCTTTCAGGGTGTCAGTCAGTTTTACATTTTGTTTGCGTAATCTTCTGATCGCCGGGCCAGACTGCAGCCATCGGTACCAGTACGCATGCATTACCGGCAGGGCAATGCCCAAACAGATAGCCCCGGCAATGGCAAACAGAATACCGCTTAAAACGAACGACATCAAAGCCCAGGGGCTGTTTACCAAATCGATATTCAGTTTATCATAAGCCTTCAGTTGCTCGTCCATTTTCTGTATAAGCGCCTGATTGTTGGCAGGTTGCGCGGCCGATGGGTCTAAAGGCGTGCTGTTCAGCTGCATTGCCTTTATTTGCTTATTGATACCCTCTTTCAGTTTATCGGTTTTGTAGGCCTCGTATCTGAACCAACCCAAAACAAGCATGGTACCTATTGAGAACACCAACAGGAAGCCCTGAAATACACCATAAACCTTTTTGGTTTTTTCGTTATAGTTATGCAGGTAAGGGTGCTCAACCAGCCGTTCATAGGCAGGTTTCAGCAGTACAGATAACATGGCCAGACCAATGGCAAATGCCCAGGCCTCAAAATTGTTACGGATATTGAGCGCATAGGCCACAATTTCGTGCGATATAATCAAATCACCTGATACAAAAGCCACCCCTGCCAACAGATACAGAATACCCGCAAACAGAGAGTAGGGCGACTCAGATTTTTTGTGCTTTACTTCTATAGAGACAATTTTTGCATGATTGGCATCAATGTCTTTGTTTATATAGCCTATGTGCTGGGTCTGGGTATCAATGGCCTGCAGATGCTCCTGCAGTTTATCAAAAGAAGCCTTTCGCTTATCACGATTTTCGGCAATGGCATGGTCTATCCGGGTCAGTTCTTCGCGCTTATCGTTAATGCGGCCTTGTAGCCACTCAAAACTTACATGGCTTGACAGATAGCTCTCGTAAGTTGCCTTGTCAACATTCTCAACACCGGTAATGTACCCGTGCTGAAAATCAGTATTATAATAATTTTCGTTTTCCTTTTCCATTGATTGTACAGGTTGGTTTCACGAGTTGAAGTGCTATTCCAATATTTTCTTGATTTCCTTGTTTGTCAGTTTTTCGCGGTAACTTCTGGCCAGATTAAACTCGCTTTCAAAGAGTTTAATAAGCATCTCGCGTTTTTCGTTCAGGCGTTTCAGCTCTGCTTCAGGCGCTTTCAGCTCGTCAATTATCTTCCACTTTTCAACTCTCTTTTCATCTATTTCAAGTTTAAGCTGGTTTACCTCGTTTTCCCAGTCACTGGCCTTATTGCTTTTGTCTCTGGCCAGTTTCAGGTTGCTTATCCATTGGCCTGCATCATTTTTAAGTAATGTCAGGTTGCTTAGCAGTAGTTTGCCTGCAAATAGAAACAAAAAGAAACTAAACAAAAGCAGAGCCAGCGCACGCGCGGTAGACTGGGTCTCTAATACCTGTACAAACACAAAAATAGAGGCGGCGGCAGGCATACCTATTTCTTCCAGAACGTTCTTCCACGAAATTTTCCTTTCCTGCTCATGAAAGAGCGACTTCGGCGTAAAGAGATTAAACATACCGGCCAGCAAGACACCCAAAGCAATAAATTGATGGTTGCGTGGGAAATTGGTCAGGATAGACTCATCAATCAGGAAGTAATTGCCTACACACATGGCCACCGATAACAAAAAGCCTGCTATGGTGCGAGGCAGATGGTGAGCCGAAGCCTCAAGGTTTTCAAGCGTTACACCTTTATCTTTTAATTCGTTAATTCTGTTTTCTTTTTGTTCAATAAAAAGATTCAGTTCTCCGATTTTTTCAGAGTAATACTCAACCGTCTTTTCCAGATTGGCCGTTTTATGCGAAAAGTAATTTCTAATAGCGCCAATTTTTTCATCTGCTTTTGAATCAGATAATCCAAAGATTACGCCTTCATCGCGCAGGGCGTCTTCGTTTTCAAGCCAGAACGGAGAAAGAGGTAATTCGGCAGGCTGAGTGGGCTCTTGCACAGCAACCACACCCGCAGGAATTGATACGGCAGGAGGTTCGTTAATTACAGGCGGAACCTCGGCAGGCACATCTGAGGGTTGTTCAGACAGAAGCCAATTTTTTAAACGACTGAGCAGAGACATGGGTTAATTAGTTTTTTAATTATTTCCCCGATTAATTAAATAATAGCTTTTTTCAGGAATTTGTTAATACGAATAAATGATATTAAGCAGGTAATAATAGTAACCCGTATAATGCCATTATAACATTAAATTTAAGAAAATATTATTATATCTCTCCAAAAATATGTGAAGAGGGGCGTAAGTGTTGTGTAGGAGGTTGTTTTTGGGATGAATTGTTTTTTTGATTTGTACGGGGCCGGTAGTATATCCTAATGGGGCAGCTTATGCAACCACACAGTTAATTAACATGAAAGATAGTTTTTGAAAGGTTTTTTGTAGGTTTGCCTTTGTTTTAGATTTTTAATTACCTTAGCAGGATGCTTAACTTCCTTTATAATCTGTCAATCTACGCCTATGTTTCATTACTCAGGCTGGTTTCGCCTTTCAACAAAAAAGCAAAGTTGTGGGTAGAGGGCAGAAAAAATCTTTTTGATAAACTGAAAACAGACGCCGAACGCAAACACTGGCGTTCTGGCGTTACCAGGCTGGCATGGTTTCATTGCGCTTCACTGGGCGAGTTTGAGCAGGGCAGGCCGGTAATTGAGGCTTTCAGAAAAGAGTATCCCAACTATAAAATACTTCTAACGTTTTTTTCGCCGTCTGGTTATGAAATCCGGAAAAACTATACCGGTGCCGACTACATCTATTACCTTCCGGCGGATACTCCCGAAAACGCAGCCAGTTTTGTGGAGATTGTAAAGCCTAGTATCGCTTTTTTCGTGAAATACGAATTCTGGAAGAACTATCTGACGCAGTTGCAGAAACGGAAGATACCCGTTATTTCTTTTTCTGCTATTTTCAGGCCGAATCAGGTATTTTTTAAGTTTTATGGCGGATTTTACCGGGAAGTGTTGCATAAGTTTGACCATATTCTGGTGCAGAACACGCAATCGCTGGAACTGCTAGAGGGTATCGGTATTGCTAACACCACTCTGGCCGGAGATACACGCTTTGACCGCGTAAAACAGATTGTAGACAACCGCAAGGAGATTCCGGTAGTTGAGCAATTCAAGAATGGCAAACAGGTATTCATCATTGGTTCGGCCTGGCAGGCTGATATGGACGTCATGATTCCAATGATGAATGATTTGAAAGATGGTACAAAATTTATTGTTGCTCCGCATGAAATCCATGATGCTGAAATTGAGATATGGCGTAAGCAACTCAGCCCGAGAACGGTGCTGTTCTCTGACGCCCGCGAAACACCTGACCTTGAAGCCTGTGACGTACTTTTTATTAATAACATAGGTATGTTGTCTTCTCTGTATCAATACGCCGAGTACGCCTTTATTGGCGGTTCTTTTGGCAAGGGATTACATAACATACTGGAAGCCGCCACATTTGGCATGCCTATATTTTTCGGTAATAAAGCCTATCACAAATTTCAGGAAGCCAACGATTTAATAGCAGCAGGCGGGGCGTTTCCTGTAGAAAATACAGAAGAACTAAGGTCTTTATATGTAGGAATGAAGACTAACGAAGCCAGCCGAAAGAGCGCTGCCACTATTTGCAGCAATTATGTAACAGCTAATGTAGGGGCCACACAAAAGATAATGGAGGTAGTAGGAAGCATTATCAGAAAATAATATTGCTTCCTGATACCCTTAGTTTTTTACAATCATATATACACCAACCACTGTAACCACGCCTCCTACAATTCTCCATAGCGTAATCGGGTGCATTTTGTAGCCAAGCAGCCCGTAGTGATCCAGTATCATGGCAGTAATTAACTGGCCTGCCACAATCAGGGCCAGCATATTGGCCGAACCGATTTTCTGTACAATAAGAATAACTGTGGTAACAAAAAAAGCGCCCAGTATTCCGCCTATCCATTTCCACCAGGCCAGAGACTTAAGCGCCGATAAAGAAGGAATAGGCTCTTTGAAAAACGGCGTAATGAGTATAAGCCCCACAAGCCCTACCGAAAACGAAATAATAGCAGCAAAAATAGGATTATTGATGCCCTTGCGTAGTTCGGCATTAACGCCCGACTGTATGCTGTTGGCTACTCCGCAAAGGACGGCGAAAAAGTAAAAGATGATATTCATTAATAAAATGTGCTGCCTGTGGCAGAAAGTATGTTTATAGAATTACTTTTTCTAACATCTGTATATATAATTGAATTCCTTCTTCTATTTCGTTCAGGTAGATATATTCATCGGCCGTGTGCGAACGTGCCGAATCGCCCGGCCCCATTTTAAGCGAAGGGCAGTCTAGCAAGGCCTGGTCTGATGTGGTAGGCGACCCATACGTATTACGCCCCATGCCAATACCTGCCTGTACAATCGGGTGTTCCATCGGAATGCTTGAAGGGCGCAGGCGGATAGACCGTGGTACAACCTCGCTGCCAATATTTTTTCTTACGGTTTCAATAATCTCTTCCAATGTATATTGCTCTGTTACACGTATATCAACTGTAAATTTGCAGGCATCAGGCACTACATTGTGCTGGGTACCGGCACCAATGATGGTAACAGTCATTTTAATTGGCCCCAGGTTTTCTGATACTTTAGGGAACTGGTATGTCTGAAACCAGTTGATGTCTTCAATGGCTTTATAAATGGCATTTTCGCCTTCGTTTCTTGCCGCGTGGCCAGACTTACCATGTGCTGTACAATCTAATACCAGCAATCCTTTTTCGGCAACAGCCAGGTGCATCTGGGTAGGTTCGCCTACAATGGCAAACGATATTTCAGGTAATTCGGGTGCTACAATTTCAAGGCCGTCACGGCCTGATATTTCCTCTTCGGCTGTTGCAGCCATTATTACATTATAGCTGAGGTCCTGGCGGTAATAGAAATAACAGAAAGTGGCAATCAGAGACACCAGACACCCGCCGGCGTCGTTGCTGCCCAGGCCATATAACCTGCCGTCTTTTAAAAGCGGGTTAAGCGGATTAAGGGTCCAGGAAGGGTTAGGCTTAACGGTATCGTGGTGGGAATTAAGCAGAACGGTGGGTTTAGAGGCGTCAAAGAATTTATTTCTTGCCCAGATATTGTTTTTCTTTCGGCGATACGGAATGTTTCTTTCCCTGAAAAATTCTTCTATAATTGCCGCTGTTTCATCTTCCTGTTTACTGAAAGACTCTGTCTGAATCAGGTCTTTTAGCAATTCAATGGCATCTTTTGTTAATGTCTCAACCAGATTGGAGTTCTGCATCATATCTTCTTAATAATGGTAGTTCTGCAAAGTTAAAGAATTATTTGTGTTCCGCTTTGTCCATGGGCAACTGCTTGCAGTAATTCATCGGCATGGCAGATTATCACCTTGGCTACACCTTTCTGCAGGGCGGCAAAGGCATTATCCAGTTTGGGTATCATACCGGCATTAATGGCGCCTGAAGCTTTGTATCCGGCATAGCTGTCCGGTGTTAGGGTAGGTATGACCGAATCGTTATCTTCAGGGTCAGACAAAACTCCTTTTTTCTCAAAGCAGTAAATCAGGTTTACTTCATAATGCTGCGCCATAGCCACCGCTACCGACGACGCCTGCGTATCGGCATTGGTGTTCAGTATGTTTCCTTCTTTATCAAAAGTAAGTGGTGCAAAAACGGGTGTCAGCTCATTTTCTACAAAGTTCTTAATGATTTTGTCGTTCACCTGCGCTACGTCTCCCACATAGCCATAATCAATTTCTTTTACCGGGCGTTTTCTGGCTAGTATTACCCCGGCATCGGCGCCTGTAAGGCCAATGGCGTTGCAGCCCAAAGCCTGTAGCTTTGCCACCACTTGTTTGTTTACCAAACCCCCATACACCATTGTTACTACCTCTAGCATAGGCAGGTCTGTAATACGGCGGCCGTCTACCATTTTGGTTTCAACATCCAGCTTAACTGCTATTTTAGTGGCAATTTTACCGCCACCGTGAATCAGTATTTTAGCATCAGGTAAAGCCGAGAAGTCTTTCAGGAATCTGGCCAGTGCATCTGGGTTGTCAATTACATTGCCGCCGATTTTTATAATGTTAAGTTTTTGCTTCATTTATTGGTTATATTTGCCGTATAGAGGTAGTTTTTATAAAGGAATATAATCTTTAGCCGTTATTAATCCCCAAAATTACACATGAAATTAGAAACTCTAACCATACATACCGGAAATGATGGTGAACCCGCCACCGGAGCGGTGATACCCCCCATTATTCTTTCAACTACTTTTGAGCGTGCCGCCGACGGAACCTTTGTTGAGGGACGTGATATTTATGCCCGCGCCTCTAACCCCAACCGACGTATGCTGGAAGAAAAACTGGCTGCGCTGGAAGGCGGTACCGATGCCATTGCTTTTTCGTCGGGTCAGGCAGCTACCATGAGCGTTTTTCATGCTTTGGGTACCAACAGCCATGTAATTTTACCGGACGACATCTATTACGGCACCCGTTATATGATTGAGAGCCTGTATGAACACTGGGGTATGACCTGCACAGCAGTTGACATGACCGACATTGGCCAGATAAAAAGGGCAATCAGAGAAAACACCAGGCTGATATGGGTAGAGACGCCATCAAACCCAAGTTTGAAAATTACCGATATACAGGCAGTAGTAAAACTAGCAAAAGCTAAAAATATTCTGGTGGGCTGCGATAACACCTGGGCTACCCCTTATTTTACCCGTCCGTTTGATTTTGGCGTGGATATCATCATGCACTCAAGCACCAAATATTTCGGTGGGCATTCTGATATTCTGAGTGGCTGCATTATTGTTAACGATAATTGCCCGCCGGAGTTGAAAGCCAGAATCAGGAATTTTCAGACAACAGGAGGCGTAATACCCTCACCTTTCGACTGCTGGTTGTTGTTTCGTAGTCTTTCTACTTTTGCAGTCCGGATGCCGGTACATGCCCATAATTCCATGAAACTGGCCATGTTTCTGGAAGGGTATCCGCAGATAGAAAAAGTAAATTATCCGGGTCTGAAATCCAATGAATATCACAAGGTTGCCAGAAAACAAATGAGCAACGGTTTTGGCGGTATGATGTCAATACTGGTAAAAGGCGGCCAGGAAGCTGCCCTGAAATTGACAGCCAACCTGAAACTGGTAAAACATGCTACCAGCCTGGGCGGAGTAGAAACCCTGATAGAACACCGTAAGTCGGCAGAGGGCGCCCATTCGGTAAGTCCTGATAACCTGCTGAGAATATCAACAGGCATTGAAAATATCGACGATCTGCTTGCGGATTTCAGACAGGCACTTGAAAATTTATAAGCACTAAATATTTATTTTAATTAAATATTAATCAAAATAACCCATTCTGGGTTAAATAAAAGCCGGAGCAAATCGTTTATATTCGCAATCAGCTTATTTTCTTAAGTAGGCAGGTACCGGCGAAAGACGCTATACTTTAACAAACAGGTCTATTTTATTAACACAAAAAACTAAATAATGAAGAAAGTACTTTTTTCAATTTTTCTCCTTTCTTTTTTTCTACAAACCAGCGCACAACAGTTAAAGACTAAACCAAACTGGCAGAATCTTGATTTTGAAAAAGACGGTGTTAGAGGTATGAGCGTTGAGCGTGCATACGCCGAATTATTGAAAGGCAAACCATCTAAAACTGTTCTGGTGGCCGTTATTGATGGTGGTACGGATGTAAACCATGAGGATTTAAAAGACAGAATCTGGGTAAATGCTAAAGAAATTGCAGGGAACGGTAAAGACGATGACAAAAACGGGTTCGTTGACGATATCAATGGCTGGGATTTTCTGGGTGGTAAAGACGGCCAGGACGTAAACCACGAGCAGATTGAAATAACACGCATGCTGAAACAGCTGAAGGAAAAATTCGGAGATAAACCATCTAAGAAACTGTTGCGTAAAAATCAGGCTGAATACGCTTTGTATCAGAAGCTGCAAAAAGAATTTGAAGAGAAAAAAGCAGAAGCTGAACAATATGCCCCATTTTATGCGCAATTGTATAAGAACTTCGTAGAGTCGGAGAATGTATTGAAGGCTTATCTGAAAACGAATAATCTAACAAAAGAAAGCATAGCAGGCATTGACGAAAACAGCGTAGACCGCAGTGTAAGAGCGGCCAAGCGTACATTAGAGAAGTTTATGGAGCTGGGCGCTACCGGCAGCGATATTAAAGATGCCGTTGAACACTACGAAAACGAACAGAAGTATAACCTCAATCTTGATTTCAACCCACGTGTAGTGGTGGGCGACAAGCCTGATAAATTGCAATACGGCGAATATGGCAACAACGAAGTGGTAGGCCCCGACGGTATGCATGGTACCCACGTAGCAGGTATTATTGCGGCCAATCGCAATAATAATCTGGGTATAAAAGGTGTGGCAGATAATGTACGCATTATGGTGGTGCGCGCCGTACCTGATGGCGACGAAAGAGATAAAGACGTGGCGAATGCTATTCGTTACGCCGCAGACAACGGCGCACAGATTATCAATATGAGTTTCGGAAAACCTTATTCTCCTGAGAAAAAATGGGTCGACGACGCCGTGAAGTATGCGCAGTCGAAAGGTGTATTGCTGATAGCCGCTGCCGGTAATGATAATGAGGATACTGATGTAGACGTGCATTACCCCACCAACACCTATGCCAATGGCGGAAAAGCCGAAAACTGGATATCAGTAGGAGCCTTGTCATGGAAAAATGCACCTGATGCCGTGGCAGAGTTCAGCAACTATGGTAAAAACAATGTAGATGTGTTTGCACCGGGTGTTGATATCTACTCTACCATTCCGGGTTCTAAATATGAAGAAAAGAGCGGTACAAGTATGGCTGCACCAGCCACCACAGGTGTTGCCGCTTTACTGAAATCATATTTCCCTGAGTTAACAGCGGCCCAGTTGAAGAAAATTATTCTGGAGTCGGCAGTGAAAGCCCCGGAATTGAGAGTTTACAAACCCGGAACCAAAGAGATTGTGAAGTTTGAAGATTTGTCGGTAACGGGTGGCATTGTAAATGCCTACAATGCTGTAAAAATGGCCAGCGAAATGACCGCAAAGCAATAACAAATGTTAATCAGATAAGTTATGAATCCGTAGCAGCCTCTGCTACGGATTTTTATTTTATCAAAATGAGACAATAGCAGGAGAGTAAATGAGGGTACTCTGATTGTTTTCGGTTTATTTTGTAGAATAGTGCAAAATATTATTGATAAAATTAAAAATTGCAATGAAACGAATATTTACCCTGCTCGTCTGTCTCGCTGGTATTAGCGCGATGGCTCAAAACCTGAGTACCTATGATTTAACCTGCGAAAACCGGGTGAATCCTATCGGTCTGGACGTAACCAGGCCACGTTTTACATGGAAAATTGCCGCAGGCGGTCGTAACATTCTTCAAACAGCATACAGCATTCGGATAGCCACATCTCCCGATTTCGCCAAAAAAAATCTGGTTTGGGATTCAGGCAAAGTAAATAGTGATGAGTCTGTATTACAAACCTATCAGGGAGCTCCGCTTAAATCGGGGCAGAAATACTACTGGCAGGTAAAAGTCTGGGATAATCAGGCGAATGAGTCACCCTGGAGTACCACGGCTTTCTGGCAGACGGACCTACTCAACCCGGCTTCTGAAATAACAGCCCAATGGATTTCGTCCGGCATTAAAGCAGATACTGCCTATGGCATAGTGCCGCAATTCAGAAAATCATTCAGCACATCAAAAAAGATTAAATCGGCTATTGCCTATATTACTTCTAAAGGATTGTATGAGGCACATATAAACGGCCAAAGGGTAGGCGATGCCTACCTGACACCCGGCTGGACCAGCTACAACAAACGTTTGTTGTACCAGACATACGATGTTACCAATCTTTTAAAACAAGGCAAAAACGCCATTGGTGTAAGCTTGGCCAATGGTTGGTACAGAGGTGAATTAGGCTGGGAGAAAAAGGTGAATTTCTATGGCAAAGAAACAGCATTGCTTTGCCAGTTAAATATAACTTATACAGATGGAAAGACAGAATCTGTTATTTCTGACGGCACTTGGAAAGTATCAACCGGGCCTATTCAATTCTCTGAAATTTATGACGGCGAAGTATATGATGCCAGACATGAGAAGGCAGGCTGGGCAACCGCTACCTTTGACGACAAAAATTGGCAGTCGGTGGTAGTAAAAAACTTCCCGAAAGATATTCTTTTCTCTGCCAACCATGAATTGATTACCAAACATGAAACCTTTAAGCCTGTAAAGGTGCTAAGAACGCCAAAAGGCGAGCAGGTACTTGATTTCGGCCAGAATCTGGTAGGTTGGGTACAAATGAAGGTGTCGGGTAATGCGGGTGATAAAATTGTGCTTTCGCACGCTGAAGTGCTTGACAAAACCGGTGGGCTTTATTTTGATAACCTCAGAAACGCACTGGCGCAGGATACTTATATACTGAAAGGCCAGGGGGTTGAAACCTACGAACCGCGATTTACTTTCCACGGGTTCAGATACGTAAGGGTAGAGGGTCTGAAAGAACCATTGAACCCCGATAACTTTACCGCTGTGGCTTTGTATTCTGATATGAAACCAACGGGCAGCTTTGAATGCTCTAATCCACTGGTAAACCAGCTACAAAAGAACATACAATGGGGGCAGAGGGGTAACTTTCTTGATGTACCAACTGATTGCCCACAACGCGATGAACGCCTTGGATGGACAGGCGACGCTGAAGTTTTTTCACGCACGGCCGCTTTCAATTTCAATGTAAACAATTTTTTCTCTAAATGGCTGAAAGATGTGGCTGCCGACCAGAATCCTAATGGCGCCATTCCTTTTGTGATACCCAATGCCCTGAAAGGTACTTTTTTTGATACCCCGGCAGGTGCAGCAGGTTGGTCTGATGCAGGTATCATCATTCCATGGAATCTGTACGTAGTATATGGCGATAAGCGCGTGGTAGAAGAACAATACCCCAGCATGAAAGCATATCTGGATTATGTACGAAATGCCGCAAATAATGATTTATGGAATACCGGTTTTCAGTTTGCCGACTGGCTATCATACAGGGTAGATGATTCGAAAGGTCTGATTGGCCAGAAGTCTGCCATTACAGATAATTATCTGGTGGCGCAGTGTTTCTTTGCTTATAATACCAGCCTGATGATCAAAGCGGCGAGGCTCCTGGGCAAAACAGAGGAGGTAAAAGATTATGAAGCCCTTTTGGAGCGCATAAAGGCCGCGTTCCGCAAAGAATTTATGACAGCCAGCGGAAGGCTGATTTCTGAAACACAGACAGCCTATATACTTGCCTTACAGTTTGATATGCTGCCGGAAGAATTACGCCCGCAAGCAGTAGGCCGACTGGTAGATAACATAAAAAGCTATAATTATCACCTGACTACCGGCTTTTTGGGTACGCCGTTCCTTACGCCTGTATTGACACGTTTTGGCAGAACCGACGTGGCCTATCGCTTGTTATTGCAGGATACCTACCCGTCATGGCTGTATCCAATTAAAATGGGCGCCACTACCGTTTGGGAAAGGTGGGATTCTATGAAGCCCGACAGCACTTTTCAGGACCCAAGCATGACCTCGTTCAACCATTATTCGTATGGCGCCGTGGGCGACTGGATGTATCGGGATGTAGCCGGTATTGATGTTGATGAGTCTGGTGCAGGCTACAAGAAAATTATCATTAAACCGCATTTGGGAGACGGGCTGACCTCTGCCAGTGCCAGAATCATCACCAATTATGGTCTTGCCTCATCTGGCTGGAAAAAAGACGGCAAAACTACGGTATACACCATTGAAATTCCGGCGAACACCACAGCTACGGTTTATTTGCCCACCACCAACGTACCTGATATTGAGGAGGGAGGCAAACCGGTTTCGTCTGATATCAAGATTGATGGCATAGACGGCAATCACACCAAATTGCTGGTGGGTTCAGGCAAGTATGAGTTCAGAGTCAGGAATTAAGAATCTAAATTGAATTATAAAACGAAAGCCGGGGCAAACACGCCCCGGCTTTCGTTTTTATGCTTTATGTGTAGGGTAAGAATTAGTTCTTACCACTGGTTTGCACACCTGATGGCTGATTTTGTTTAGCCTGTTGCATAGGGTTAGGCCCTTGCTGGAACGCCCTTTGTTTGAACGCCTGAAACTTGGTTGGTTGCTCCGGTTCACGTGGGAATGCATTATTGGCTGTATCAATATCGGCAATCTCATAGAAAGGGTCAAGTGTAAACTTCTTCACTTTTTTGGTAGTTGGAAGCGTTTTCTTAATCTCTTTATCATTCAATCGCCAGATTTCAGCAGGTATTCTCACAATTTCGTTAGTGCCGTCTTCATAATCCAGTTTCACAATAACAGGCATTGGCAAACCACCTTTATTTTTGATTTTCAAAACATAGAAGTTTTTGCCTTCTTCCAGCATTTTACGTTCTTCTTCAGACAAGCTGGCTTTATATTGATCCGATTTCTGTTTGTCGGTAGCTGTTACGGCAAACTTATCATAAGAGTTGTAGAAGTCTCTCATCGTTGAGTCTGCCTCTACTACTGTTTGTTTAATATCTGTTTTGTTGCGGATATTGCTCAGAGTTTCGCGCTTGGCGTCAAAATCAGCTTTATCGGCCGCTTTTTTAGCAACAGGGTCCTGGTTGTCGATAGAATACCATTCAACCTCGGCAAGGTCCTGGTCAACAGGCTCTACGCCATAAAACCAGCCTTTCCAGAACCAGTCCAGGTCAACGCCTGAGGCATCTTCCATAGTACGGAAGAAATCGGCAGGCTGCGGCGATTTAAACGCCCAGCGACGTGCGTATTCTTTAAATGCATAGTCAAACAGCTCGCGACCCATAATGGTTTCGCGCAACATATTTAAACCCGTAGCAGGTTTAGCGTAGGCATTTGGCCCTAATGATATAACGTTGTCTGAGCTCGACATAATAGGCACTTGTTGTGTCTTGTCGGTTTTCATGTAAGGCACAATGTATTGTGGCTCACCACGACGCGACGGGAAGTTACGGTCCCATTCCTGCTCAGCCAGATACTGGCAGAAAGTGTTCAGGCCTTCATCCATCCAGGTCCATTGGCGTTCGTCCGTATTTACAATCATCGGAAAGAAATTGTGGCCAACCTCATGGATAATTACACCAATCATACCTGCTTTGGTCATTTCAGAGTAGGTGCCATCCGGCTCAGGACGCCCACCGTTGAACGATATCATCGGGTACTCCATACCACCGCCTGCAGTAGCATGGCATGAAATGGCTACCGGATATGGGTATTGAATGGTACGGTTACCATAGCTTCTCAAAGTATGTTCTACTACGCGGGTTGAGTATTGCCCCCAAAGCGGGTTACCTTCTTTTGAATAGAAAGACATTGACCATATTTTGCGGCCGTTGTTATACACATCAGTCTGCATGGCATCCCAGATAAACTTACGAGACGAGGCAAAAGCGAAGTCGCGCACATTAGATGCCTTGTAAATCCAGGTTTTTTTGCCGGTTGGCTTAGCTTTCTCAGCGGCTTCTGCTTCGGCCTGAGTAACAATTACAACCGGAGTTTTAGAGTTTTTAGCCTGTTCGAAACGTTTCAGTTGCGTGGCAGACAAAACTTTGTCGTAGTTCTGGCATTCGCCGGTTGCCCCAACAACGTGGTCGTTAGGTACAGTAATTTCAACTTTATAGTCTCCAAACGGAAGAGTAAATTCTCCCTGCCCCAGAAACTGCTTATGCTGCCAGCCGTTTACGTCGTCATATACAGCCATCCGCGGAAACCAGTGTGCAATAAAGTAGTTATAGTTGCCGTCTTTCGGGAAGTACTCCATACCCGAGCGGCCGTAGTAGTCTGTAATGTTATAGTTCCAGTCGACACGGAAAGAGTAAGATTGCCCGGTTTTCAAAGGTGTTGGTACTTCTACTCTCATCATGGTATTGTTGATGGTATACACCAGATTGGCACCGGTTTTGGCATCTTTTACCAAAGTAATTTTGTAACCATACTCTTTGTTGCTGGCAATAGTGGCTCTTACCGAACTGGGTGCGTTGATACCCTGAATGGCTCCGAAAGACATCTGGTTTTCAATGCCGCCTGTTTTGGTTAAGGCATTGATAGATGTTTTTTCAAACAGGTTCTGGTCTAATTGCAACCAGATGTAACGCAGTTCGTCAGGCGATTTGTTGGTGTACGTAATTACCTCTGTTCCAATAATGCGTTGGTTTGCGTCGTCCAACTCCACTTTAATGTCGTAGTCGGCTTTTTGTTGCCAGTAGTCTTTGCCCGGTGCGCCAGAGGCGGTGCGGTAGGTGTTGGGTGTGGGTAGCTCGGTGCCCATTTGCTCAAAACGGGTGTTGGCATTGTATTGGGTAGTGGCCGGCATCTGCGCAAACGCCGTGAACCCCGCCAATAAACAGATAAATAGAATGGTGTTTTTCATGAATATGATGAAGGAACTTGATTGATTAACAAAAATAAATAAAAACCTGAATGATGTATATTAAAAATGTGCCCGGAAGATGGGGAAGAGACCATATTCGACTTATTTTCGACGAACCTTAGGTAAAACGGCTATTACAGCAATTTCAATATTGGCTCCGCCGGGCAAATTGGCAACGCCTACCGTGGTACGGGCAGGAAAGGTACCGGTAAAAAATTTGCCGTACAAGTCGTTTACTCTGGCAAAATTACCGAGGTCTTTCATGTAGATAGTTGTATTAACAATGTCTTCCATGCGGGCTCCGGCGGCTTCAACAATGGCTTTGATGTTTTCCATTATCTGCATGGTTTCTGGTTCTACGCCCCCATCTACCAGTTTACGGGTTTCAGGGTTCAGACCTATCTGCCCGGCTACATATAGCATGCCGTTGGCTTTTACTCCCTGGCTGTAAGGAGCAATCGGTACAGGAGCTTTGTCGGTTTTTACGATTTCTTTGTTTTGTGCAATGGCAAATGAGACAGAAAAGGCTAAAAGTGTGGTTAACAGAGGCTTGTTCATACGGTTTGAGTTTGTTTATACAATTTTCAGAATTTTGTATGTAAAATCAAAGCGTATGAAACCGTAAATGTAACAACTGTACTGCAATGTTAGTTTTTCTGTAGTGGCGCTCTTACAGGGTCATAAATTTTGCAGGCTTACCGGTTATGCTTCATCTTTAGTGGTGCGAATCAGGTTAATACCCGAGCTGAAAAAAATTAAACCAATAATGCCGTAAATAATAAGCGCTTTTATGTTTTTGGTGCCACCTGTGGTATTTACAAATAATACGGCAGCATAAATAAGACCGGCAATGCCTAACACGGTAAGTATTGACCCGAAGATTCTTTTAAGATTCATATAATTATTAAAGATTTATGTTCATTTTAAACATGGGTATCTTTAATAAGTATTAAAAAACTATGCCATAGCCAAAAGGTTTAGTTTTGCCCTATAATTTTAAATTTCCATCAGCTTTTTCAGGTTATCGCCGTAGGTAGAGCCCGTTTCCAGTTTGGTAGTTTTGCTGTCTCGCATCAATACCAGGTATTTACCATTAAAATACTTTTGCAGTTCTTTAATGTGTATAGAATTAACAATAGCCGAGCGACTGACACGCACAAAATTATCGGGTAGTTTTTCTTCCAGACCCGTTATGGTGTAGTTGGTCAGGTACTGTTTGCCATCTGTTGTGTTCAGAAACACATATTTGTCTTCGGCCTCAAAGTAACTGATTTCAGTTAAGGGTATAAACAGAATGCGTTCGCCTGATTTTACTGATATGGAGTGAGCCGTGGTTTGCTTTTGAGCGGGTGTGCGCAGGGCATCTTCTTTTATTTTTAACTGCTCAAGCAATTGCATCAGATTGGCGCTCAGCGAACTGTCTTCCTTTTTGTCTTCCAGTTTCTTTAGTTTTTCTATGGTTTTTTCCAATCTTTCGGCTTCTATGGGCTTCAGCAGGTAATCAACCGAGTTCTCCTCAAATGCTCTTATGGCGTATTGGTCGTAGGCGGTAGAGAAAATAACCATTGGCATATAAGACAGGTTAGCCAGCATTTCAAAGCCTGTCATGAGGGGCATTTCAATATCCAGAAATATCAGGTCTGGTTTGAGCGATTCTATTTTCTCCAGCCCTTCCTGTCCGTTATGCGCTTCATCAATTATCTGAATGGTCGTGCCATAACTAGCCAGCAGTCTCTTTAAGCGGCTTATGGCCAGGGGTTCGTCGTCTATTAATATGGTCTTTAACATACAATGCTGAATTTTTATTGAACTACACTTCTATATGTGTTTTATCTGCTGTTTCAACCGGAACTCTGATGATAATGGCTTTGAAATCGTTGTTTTGTATTTGCACACCAGCTTCATTGCCATAAATCAGGCGCAATTTATCACTGATGCTTTTCAGTCCATAGCCTCCGCTTAAATCTTCTTTAAAAGCCGGGCCGTTGTCGTGTATCTGAAAAGCAATCAGGTTGTCTTCTTTACTTATTTTTACGTCAATAATACCGTGTTCGGTTATTTTAGAAATACCATGTTTAATGGCGTTTTCAACCACCGGTTGTAGTAGAAAGCGTGGAATTTTGATTGATTCAAGACCAGCTTCTATGTTAATGGCATAGTTCAGCCTGTCGCCAAAGCGCATCTGCTCAATAGACAGGTAAGATTTTACGATATCCAGCTCTTCGGCTATGGTATGAAAACTCTGGTCAGAACGGCCGGTCGTAGCTCTGAACAATTTTGAGAGCTGAATTGTCATTTCTTCGGCCTTATCGGGGTTGTCATGAATCAGACCTGTAATGCTGTTTAACGAGTTGTACAAAAAATGCGGGTTAATACGTGCCTCCAATGCGTTTAGTTGTGCTTTGGTTTTCAGCTTTTCAAGGTTAAGTAATTGGTATTCCTGTTCAGATATTTTGCGGTCCAGGTCTTTAGAACGTTGCCAGTTATAAAAAAAGACGCAAACGGCTATCATAGGTATAAACAGATATAAGGTACCCTGATTAACAAGCCAGCCATCGGTATATTTTACCGACATAATTTTCCAGTAATGGGTCCAGTAACGGCCTCCATCGTTTTCGAGCAGGTAAAATGCTTTCTGTATGAGCCGTGTTAGCATAATAACACCATAGGTAAGCACAATAAGAATGGTATACTTTGACCAGTTCTTAATCAGAAAACGCTCTATAAAAAGTATAAAAATGGTAAGGCTTATAAAACAAGACACCCCGGTTGTGAGGTTAGCCAGAAATACCGCCTTATTCTGTTCTGCTTCAAGAGAAGTAGGGTTAAGGAGTTCAAGCGAGAAATAGAGAATGCTGTTAAGGCCGTAAATAAAAAAAATGGTGTAAAGCAGCGTGTAAAATAAAAACCTGGAGTTAAGCCTGTTTATAATGCCTCTGAAATTTACTCTGAACCCCTCGGTGCGGTCTTTATAATAGCGTCTGGCCGGTTCAGGATTCTGGGTGGTGTTTTGAACAGGCGTAACCTGCGAACTGACACCGGGGGCTTTTTCTACACTGAGGCGGTCAGCCCATGTAGGCTGTTTTTTTTTAAACTCGGTTTCCTCCATATATGGCTCCCCTTTGGGGGCATATATTTTAACATTACCCCCAAATGACTTTAATTTTACACTTGCACCACCCCCGTTGACACTACCAGATAGAAAACCTGAACGGTTAATGCCCTGAAAACCCTGAATATATGGCGCACTTACCGAACCGCCGTCGGCCTCTATCTGCATACCCTGGTTTAAGGGTAATTGTGCTTTTATGTTGCCGCCGGAGGTTTCAATCCAGAGGTATTCGTTAATTGAAACTGCCTGGATATTGATATTACCACCTTTGGTAGAGGCGCCAATGTTGCCTTTCATGTTTGCAAGCCTGATGTTACCTCCGAAGGTATAAGTCTTGAATTCGCCTGAAATATTGTTAGCTTTTATGTTGCCTCCGCTGGTTTTGGTGTATAGTTTTCCGCTGAAATTCTCCATTTTGAAATTACCTCCGCTTGTAGAGCAGTTAATTTCTCCCTTTGAATTATGTATCAGTATGTTTCCTCCTGAAGAAGAAAGGTCGGCCTTGATATCACAATTGCCAATCTTAATATTTCCTGCAGCTGCTTTGCCCTGAATCTCGCCTGAAGAATTAGCAATTCTTACGTCTCCAATGGTTGTACGGAGCATTTGCCTGCCGTTAAGGTTGTTAAGAGATATGTCGCCAACATTGGTTGTTATGACGGCGTTTATGTTTCGGGGTATAAAAATCCGGAGCGATACCCGGAAGAAACTCAGCCAGTCCCATTTCCAGAATCCATTATTGGTTGCAGCTACCCGCAGGTTGTCTCCCTGCCGGGTTATGCTTACCAGCTCATGGCCTATGTCATACGAGTTAACACTTTCTTTTTTGAACAGGTTAACTACCAGCCGCTTAGATGCATATATTTCTATCCGTATCTGGTTCTCGTCATATCCTACCAGCTCTATACCACCGGCAATGGTCTCTGCCTGCAGATTTTGTATGCCGTCTGACGGAATATTTTTTATTTCTGATGGTAAATAGTTCATTCCTCTATTGTTTTGTTTCGTTCTACAATCCACATCACAAGCAGGGTCTCAAATACCAGTGTAAACGGAATGATAGAGATATTTTTTAAAAGAAGTATTACGGGCCATTTGCCTGTCGATTGGCTGATTAAATCTGCCGATTTCAACCAGTTAAGAAAGGGGGTGTATTCAAGCGTAGCAAATATGGCAATATTGGTACTAACGGCCACTATTACGTAAATTATTAAATTGACTAAAATAGCCAGAAAATGATGCCTTACATTGTTTTTAAAATTAGACCAGGTATCTAACCAATCTGATTTCCTGAGTCTGAATATAGCCAGAAAATGATTGAACCCAGCCAGCGGCTGCCCCCGACCGATTACTGCAAAGATGATTAACAAACGTGCCAGGTTCACTATTACTTCAAGTACGGTATGAAAGCTTCTGTTAATGTTACCCCATCCGCCTTCCTGAACGAATCTGCCAAGACCGGCGATTAACCCCAATATTGAAAAAAGTATGAAGTGTTTTTTCAGATGTTTATCTGTATTTTCAATAAGGTCTGCGTATCCTAGTAAAACGGTCGATTCTTTCATTGCTTAGTTTGTTTGTGATAACAACCATCGGGCGTCTCGTTCACCCCAGTTGGGCGCAATGCCAGATGCCGGCTTAAATTTTGCGAATCTCTTAAGGGCTTCTTCAAACAATGGAGCCGACTTTTTCTTACCACCGCCATAAGCCTCTGGTGTAAAGTAGATACCCTGGGCTTCTAATAATTTGGCTCTGGGGTTTTCAGGGTTTATTTTATTGGCATTCTGCAAGCCCATGCTTACGGTAGCGCCATATTTTTGCCAGCGGTCTTGTGGGGCTACTGCCATTCTTGCATTGGCTATGTAGGCTTTCAGTACCTCTATTTCATCATTGCCCGGTTGCAGTTTTTCGGCATGAGCCAGAAACTTATCGGCTTTGTCAAGCAGCAAATCTTTTTTGTCGGCCTCCGGCTCTGCAAAGCTCAGGTTGGCAAGGCCATAAGCTGCCCAGTAGCCTGGTAGCCATTCGTTAGGTTCGGCAGTTGCAATGCGTTCCAGCTGGCTTACGCCCTGCCTGGTATTTTCAGTGTTTTCAAACTCGCTTAACAGGCCGATGGCGTTTTCCATTGCCGATACGTACTCGGCCTTCTGCGCAAAAGACTGAACGAAAATTAAAGATAAAAAGCTGATAGTTAAAATAATTCGTTTCATTTTTGACTATGTTTAAATGATAAATAATTGTTTGCTTCGGGTTGATGCTTCAAAATTAGACAGTACGGGAGGGACACCACAGGGCTTTCTGACGAAACCCCGCTTTGTGAGCGTGAAATTGGTTTTTGCAGGTATAAATACTTTGTTATTTTTGACATACAATCTTATAAACTGATAGTGATGAACCGAATAGACCGGCTGATGGCCATAGTAACCACTTTGCAGTCAAAGAAATATGTAAGTGCCGAGAGCATTGCCGAAAAGTATGAAATCAGTGTCCGTACTGTCTATCGCGACATCAAGGCGCTGGGCGAACTGGGTATTCCGGTTGGGTTCGAAAACCAGAAAGGGTATTTTGTAGTACCGGGGTATTTTCTGCCGCCGGTGGCATTCAGCATTGAAGAAGCCAACGCATTGCTGCTCATGGAAAGCGTTACAATAGGGTTTGCCGATAAGTCTATCAGGAAACACTACTCGTCAGCCCTAAGCAAAGTGAAGGCTGTTTTACGTACCAGCCAGAAAGAAAAGATGGATATGCTGACAGACAATATAAGATTGCAGATACCTCAGCGACTCAACAATGACTTTGAGTACCTGAGTAGTATTCAGAATGCCATAATAGCCAGAAATATTCTTGAAATAACCTACGTCAATAACAAAGAAGAATCAAGCAAAAGGCAGGTAGAAGCCATAGGCCTTGTTTTTTATGCTTTTAGCTGGCACATGATAGCCTGGTGCCACCTGAGGGAAGAATACCGCGATTTTAAGGTTTCACGCATTTGTTCTATTCAGGATACCGGTATCCCTTACAGAAAGAAAAACCACATCACGCTGAACGATTATCAGCTGCCGGTTGAATTCTGAAAAATTTATAGGAAATTTCAAAAACAGACTGACATAGGGTTGTCAGTGAGGCCCGTTTTCTTTGCATTATCATTCATTTAAACGCAAAAAAACTATGTCTTTCTTACAGGAATTTTCAAACGAATTTGAGCGGGAAGCCCAAACTACCCGTAAAATGTTATCTATTGTGCCTGACGACAAGTATGATTGGAGACCGCACGAAAAAAGCATGAGCATCAGGCAACTGGCTACCCACATAGGCGAACTGCCCTCATGGATAAAAATGACCATGACAACCGATGAACTGAATTTTGCGAACAACCCTTACAACCCGGTACAGGTTAACAATACATCAGATTTAATGACCTATTTTGAAAATAACCTGACAGAGGGGCGCGAGTACCTGAAAGAAGAATATGAAGGCCAGATTGACAAAAACTGGACGCTTCGTAGTGGTGAAACCGTTTACAGTGTAAGACCTAAAAAAGATGTGCTGCGTATGTGTCTGAGCCAGACAATTCATCACCGTGCACAGCTAGGGGTGTTTTTACGCCTGCTCAATATTCCTATACCGGGCAGCTATGGCCCAAGTGCCGATGAGGGTTTCTGATAAAATGACACTGCAACATGGAAAAACTCGATTTAAGTAAAGCTTCCAAAGCTTACTATACCGCTACAACAAAGCCAACGCTGGTAAATATTGAAGCAGCCAGATTTTTGTCTGTCTTGGGCAAGGGAGACCCTTCGCAGCCTGACTACGGAACCACTTTACAGGCTTTGTATGCTACGGCTTATGCCCTTAAGTTCTTGTATAAGGCTAAGCAAAAAGATTTTATAGTGGCTAAACTGGAGGGCCTCTGGTGGTTTGACGAAACCACCAATAGCAGGGTTTCTATGGCCGAAGCCCCACAAAAGATACCCCGTAGTGAATGGCAGTATAGAATGCTGATTCGCCTGCCTGCGTTTGTAGCCGCAGAAGATATTAAAATCACTGCTGAAAATGTAGCCTATAAAAAACAGATTGCCCGGGCTGCCAGTGTTGAATTGTTTGAGATGGAAGAGGGGCTTTGCGTGCAGATGCTGCACATTGGGCCTTTTGATAAAGAGCCTGAGAGCCTCTTGCAGATTCAGGCGTTTTCAGAGGCCAGGCAGTTGCAAAGAAATGGTTTGCACCATGAAATTTATTTGTCTGACTTCAACAAAACAGTTCCTGAAAAGCTGAAAACCATTCTAAGAGAACCCGTAAAAAAGATTTAAATATAAAAACCAGCTCGAAACTATGCCAAAAGAAATAAAAAAAACCATTGCAATTAAAGCTCCAGCAGCAGCTGTGTGGGATGCACTCACTAACCCCGAGAAAATAAAGCTGTATTTGTTTGGCACCGAAACCAGAACCGACTGGCAGGTGGGCAGCCCGATAGTTTTTTCGGGCCTGTGGGATGGCAAACCCTATGAAGACAAAGGAACCATACTGGCTATTGAACCCGGGAAATCGGTTACCTATAATTATTGGAGCAATATGAGTGGGTCAGACGATATTCCTGCAAATTATGCAAACATAACCTACGCATTAGAAGAAAAGCCCGGCGAAACCCTGCTTACCGTAACACAGGATGGTTTAAAGGACGATGCCGCCGTTGAGCGTTCTGAGAATGACTGGGGCTATGTACTGGATGAATTAAGAAAAGTGGCAGAGCAGGGTTAATGATACAGGAGGCTGCCATTAAAACGCAGCCTCCTGTATAGTTATTTATCTGGTCTCTACTACGAAGGTCTTCAGAACGCTGTAACCTTTGGTATTACCTAATTCATTGCCAAACTCAATAGAAGACAGATAACTGTCTTTTGAAACGATACCTTTGCTTACCAGATAGGCTATCAGCTCGTCAACATCTACTTTGCCGGCTTGCCTTTTATCTGTTCTGGCAAAGGCAACGTATGTCCAGTTAGAGCCTGCGGGCTCCCAGGTGGGCTCGCCCATGTAAAACTTATAACTACCGTTGGTGGTATTTACGGTTTCCTTAAAGGTGCCAAATGGCTCAAGGTTCTGGTAATCTTCCCAAATCATAAACTCAAACTGAACATTGCCTGGTGTGGCTACCTTTGCCGAGCTAATCCAGTTATCAAATGCCAGATTATAACTTCCGCGCTCAATGTGCATTTCAATGTCATAATTCACTTTTAGCTTGCCCAACTCACCTATTTTCTTCGGCAATTGTGCGGTAGTTGTGTTCGGATACCACGGTTTTTGTCCGTAAATAACCTCAGGATAGGCGTTAATATTGGTAGCAGAAGTTGGGAAGTCCCACGACCAACCCAAAAGGAATCGTGAATCAGCATTATAATTATAAACACACAATGAATATGAACCCGCAGCTAAACCTGTAACATTCCAGAGGTTATTTTCAACCATAAATTCGCCCGTCTGAAAAGTTTTAAAAGCCTCACAACTTTTAATGGTAGACTGGGCAATTAATAGCTTACCCTCTTCGTCTCTGAAACTATTCAGCGTATAATTGTTTTTAACCTTGCCATCCTCAGCAGTAATGCTAACTGTTAGCGCTTTATCAACGCCTACTTCCTGGCCAACGCTGATGTTGGCAGTTGCATTAGCAGATGCCTTAAATGATTTGATGCTGATAGTGCCGTCGGCATTATAAGGCAATTCTTTCTTTAACACAATGGTAGCATTGCTTACTGTTCCGGTATAGTCGGCGCCTTTATAAGCAAACACAATTTCTGTCAGTGCTGCTTCTGTTGATGCGGCAGCTATCTGCCAGTTAATTTTGTAGGTCTGCTTGGTTACGCCATCTTCTGCCGTTACAAGAATATCGGTTTGGGCGGTTGTCAGTTTGTCTCCTGCCTTCATGTTTACAGTGGCTCCGTTAGAAACGGTGATGGTTTTTACGGCCACTTCTTTAGCACTGTAAGGAATAGCCTTTTCCAGGCTAATGTTATTTCCGGTAATGGTGGTGGCATAAACTGTTCCGGCGGTTTCAAATTCCAGCTTCACTATTTTGGCTTCGCTGGACTTGGCTGCAGGTTGTTCGCTGGTACAAGAAATAACGGCGGTAAATAGCCATAGCAGATAGCAAAAAAGATAGTTCTTTTTCATGTTTGGTGGTTCAAGTTAATTGTTCTTTGGTTCAAATTTCGGACATTCAAAGATAAATTAACTTTCTGTCTGGGCAAGTGCGCTGTTAGCGAAGAGCGGGGTATTTGAGAGAAAATCCGCCTTTAATCAATATATGTAGTTTTTTTTACGGTCATAGTGCTTTTACCTTATGGGTTTTTTCTGGCGTGCGTTTCCAACTTTTACAAGTTATCCAGATCTGCCTCTTTAGGTTTACTCATTTGTTTTGATAGATTGATGGAAACCCCGAGAAAGAAAGTCCGGTACATAGGTGGTATTACTTCAAAGCGTTGCTTGCCATCAGCAGAATAACGATACCCGAATACATTTTTACGGGCAAACAGATTGTCTAAAGTAGCATAAAATACCATAAAGTTACCCTTGATGGTGCGTATGTGGCTGGCAGATAGACTTACGTTTTCATAAGGTCTGGTGTACTGAGGCGCAAACGAAGTAGTAGCGAAATCATAATTGGGCCTGCCGCTTGTATGGGTAAAGGTTACACCTGCGTTGGTACTTATTTTCTCAAAAAACTGCTTGTAAACTACACTAACATTATGTTTTGAAGCAAAAGTAGGCATGGTTTCTTTCTGGTAGTTTCTGAATAATCGCTCGGTATCCAGAAAAGAATAGGTCAGCCAGAATTCACCGCTTTTTATGCTTTTCTTGTCTCTGTAAAATATATCAAAGCCTTGTGCAAAGCCTTTGCCTTTGTTGTCAGTCGGCCCGGTTGGGAAACGGTACGGGTTTGGGTCATAATAGCTGGTATGCTCTAAAACCAGGTTTTTGTAGTCTTTCCTGAAACCTTCCATTCTGAAAGTTCGGTCGTTTTTAATAATCTGGTAATTCAAAATCAGGTGGTTTGCCAATTCATAATCCAGATTACGGTTCAGGTACAAATAGTTTTTCTCTGGTGTTTGGTAGAATTGCCCTGCTGCCAGCGATACCTGGCTGTACTGCCCGGTTTTATAGGCCAATGAAACCCGCGGAGCAATATTTGCCTTGTCAATCGCACTGGTATATTCGGCTCTCATGCCAAGTCTTCCGGCCAGTTTTGGGGTAATGTATAATTCGGTTTCTGTAAACGCCGCGCTGTAATTATCCTGCAAGCTGAAATCGTACTGATTATAGATGTTGCCTGTTTTAATGGCATGAAATTCGGCTCCAAATAAAACTGAGCTGGCATAGTTTTTACCAAATAGCCGGGTTAATACCGTTCGTATTTGTGTGCGTTCGTCCAGGCGGTCGCCGTCATCATTACCAATTTTTATCTTATCTGTATTGCGGCTATAAGATAAACCTGTTAGCAATATCCATCGGCCTTCATCAAAGTTAACCTGGTAGGTACCATTGGTAAATAGGTTTTTGTTCTTCAGATTGAATTTATAATTTGAGTCTGTGGACTGATAATTAGGGAATGAGATGATTGACTGATTTTCAGCATAGCTGCCGTAAATTTTCAGGTTGCTGTTTTTAGTAAGATTTTCATTAATGGTCAATGAGGTATTGAGGCCCTGCGGTACTTTATCAAACTCAATGTTTGATTTCATCAGGTTAAAAAATGGGGTAAGGTTGGTGTAGTAAAGTGAGCCGGAAATGCTTCCCTTGTGCGTATAAGTTGCGCCAAGGCCTGCCATATTGGCGTTGATATTCCAGCCGCTGGCATCATCGGTTTTATCGCGGGTTTGCAGCAGCAATACCGACGAAAGCGCCTGCCCGTATTGTGCAGAGTATCCGCCTGTACTAAAGGCGGTACCTTTAAACATAAAAGGTGTAAAACGCCCGCGTTGAGGCACATCAGGCGTACTGCTGAAAAACGGATTCTGAACTATCATGCCATCAATAACGGTTTTGGTTTCGTTGGCTGAGCCACCTCTTACAAACAGCCCTTCCTGCTCGCCAACTCTTTGCGCACCCGATAAAAGCTGCATAACCGCTGTTATATCAGCGCCGCCTCCGGCAGTGGTTACAATATCTAATGGTTTCAGCATTACCATTTTTTTACTGTCCGATGCCTCAAATGTTCCGGCTGTAATAGTTACCATATTCAGAACATTCATCGACTCCTGCATTCTGATATTGATTTCGGTTGTGCCGCCGGCTAGCTTTATTTTTTGCTCGTAATTATCATATCCCACAAAACTGGCTACTAAAGTGGCTGTATCTTTTTTACTGGTCCTGAATAGATAGCCTCCTTCGGCATCGCTGGTGGCGCCATCATAGCTGCCTTTAATATAGATGTTGGCGCCCGGAATGGCCTCTCCCTTTTTGTCGGTTACTTTGCCTTTAATGTTGGTCTGCCCTTTTAAAATGGGTATAAGAAACAGATAAAACAGAATATAAGGTATAAGCTTTGTCATAAGTATGCTGGTTTAAATGATGATGCAAACCTATCGGATTCGGGTTTGGAAGGGTAGGGATTTCTGACAAAAGCTGATTTTTGAAGAGTAAATTCTGATTATTAAAGGATAGATGCGTGCGTGAAAAAGCAGGATCTTGGCTTAGCTGCTATTAGAAACGAATGACTTTGAGATACCGGGTTCCGTTCATCCTTCAATAGCACCGTTTATCATAATAATTGCAATGGCAAGGTACTATGTATAACAATGTATCTAGCATTGCATTATATTTGTTTATCGAAACGATTTCAAACCGTTTTAATAACAAATAATTATGAAAAAGCTATTTAACTTATTTTTGATTGCTGCTCTGGGGCTTGTGTTCTTTTCGTCTTGTGAAAACAAAGGGGATATTTCTATTTCGCATAGCGAAACTCATGATTTGTATAAATTTACTGCCAGGTATCCCGAAAGGTTTACTAAAGAAGTGCAGCAGTATCTGGATGAGGAACTTGAAAACGAAAGCGACTTTTCTTTTGAAAATGCACGTTTGGATGCTGATATGGTGCTTGATAATAAGATGGCATTTTACATCAGGATGTATCCGGGTAGTTTAAAGATTGAGATGGATAAAACCAAAAACTCGTACAAAAACTATGCCCGCATGAAGAAAATGGGCGAAGGACTGGGCAAAATTCTAAAGGATGAAAACCAGTAAATTTAATCAGCCTGCACCTTAAACATTTGTTTTAAGATGCAGGCTGATTAAGCGTAGTAATTAATTAATGAGCTGGTTTATATTGGCCTTTTATTTGAAATGCAGCGAGCCAAAATACTCAGGTCTATGAAAAGCCGGAGTTTTACCGCTCATGGTTGGGCTCCAGCATAAGAAATCACATTCTTTGGGGTTACATTTCCAGTCGCCTTTCTTGTGCGATTGCGTTGATACAATTCTATAAAAGTTGGCTCTGTAATCTTTTGTATTTCCTGAGCCAATCAGGCTCAGCGGTATTTGCAAAGTGCCACTCCAGGTATCGTCTTGCGTTTTTACACTGTGTTTGATACCGGCCTTTGCATAGTCTATCATTTCGGTCGAATTCCCTCCGCCATGTCCTTTGGTAGGGTTATGTATCTTCCCAATCCACAATACATTATTGGGGTTTATTTCCAGTTCCAGATATCGCTCAGGTACTTCGGTTCCTTCAGCTATAAAGACCTCAAACACTTCCTGATTATACATTTCTGTGTTATGTACCTGATAAGTGTTTTCTTTCCAGTAGGGGTTCTGGTGGCACTCAAAGGCAATATAAAGGTATTGGTCGTCATATTTCAGCTTTACCAGTGTTTCCTGCGTTGCGGTTTGGCCGGTGGTTGAATGCCTGAAATACTTGCTGTCGAGGTCTTTCCACTCGTTTTTTGATAAAGAAACGCTATAATCAGGGGTTGGCATAATCATTAACAGAATAAATGAGTACAGAATATGAAACATGGTATAGGCAGAAGTGAGGTGGTTAAATAAAAACGTCAGAATCTTTTGGATTCTGACGAATATAGAAATCAAGATTCAGGTCAGGCAATTATCATATTATGATACACATTCTGCACGTCGTCATCTTCTTCCAGTTTTTCTATCAGTTTCTCCACGTCGGCGGCCTGTTCTCCCGTAATAGTTTTCATATCGGTCGGAATCCGCTCAAAATCGGCCTGTAGTAATTCAAAGCCTTTCTCTTCCAGAAATTTCTGAATAGCGCCAAAGGCGGTAAACTCGCCGTAAATATTAATTTGGTTGCTTTCTTCATCAAGAAATACCTCTTCTGCACCAAAGTCTATTAACTCAAACTCCAGTTCTTCCACATCAATTTTGTCGTTCTTGGCAATCTTAAAGACCGACTTCCTGTCGAAAATGAAATCCAACATACCCGAGGTACCCAGGCTGCCACCACATTTGCTGAAATAACTGCGCACATTGGCTACCGAGCGGTTGGTGTTGTCGGTGGTACACTCAACCAGTATGGCAATGCCATGTTGGGCGTATCCCTCGTAAACCATCTCTTTGTAGTCTTCCTGCTCTTTAGAAGATGCTCTCTTAATGGCATTTTCTACGTTGGCCTTTGGCATATTGGCAGCCTTGGCATTTTGTATGATGGCTCTCAGGCGCGAGTTGCTGTTAGGGTCCGGGCCGCCAGATTTTACGGCAATGGCAATGTCTTTACCAATACGGGTAAATGTTTTGGCCATTTGCCCCCAACGCTTCATTTTACGAGCTTTTCTGAATTCAAACGCTCTTCCCATAATATATCAAGTAAATGCTAATTTTTAATAATATTCCGGCCATGGTCTTTTTTGATGACACCGCCGGTAGTTCAGAGCGCGAAATTAGAAAAATTTACTTTAATAATCCACTTATTTTGTTCGGTATGGTAAATGTTTGGCTACCTGTGCAATCAACTGGCTGGTCAGGTGGTGGGGGGTATCCATGCGGTTGTTTGGGCGCTGTTTCATATTGGTTTTCCACAGCAGCTCTCCGGTGGCTGCATCATACAGATTCACATTGGCCTCAACACCGTCGTTCCCCATATAAGAGGGCATCATAGAGTACCGGTTCTGGCGGCTGATAACTACCTGCAACTGGCCCCAGATTACGGCGTCTACCCCTAATATACGTGCCAGCTGAGCTTTGTCATGCCTGCCTATGTCTTCCAGCCTGATACCACTGCTTGCCAGTATGCTGTTGGTTTTGGTAAAATCCTGAAAAGCCAGTTCGTATCTTCCTTTTTCTACCTGCTTGGCGGCGTAGGCAAATAGTTCTTTCTGGGTATCAAGGCTTGCTTCACGTTCCTGCTGGCTGAAAAATCTTTGCGTGCGGGTATCAGGATTCCGGTTTACGGGGTTTTCAAACTGCACATCAAATGGTAATATGGCTATGCGTTGGTGGGTAGCTTTTGCTTTAGAAAAATTATCTGAAAGAAAATCTCTTTGAGCAGAACAGCCCGACAACAATATTCCCAGAATAAGGAGGGTAACTGAATTTTTATTTATGTGTCTGGTTCTCATTTTATTATTGATTTAACAAGTATTTAACGAAATTTGACAAATTTTCTTTTGTGTTGTTTCACGATTTTTTAAATCGTAGGGTTATCTTTAGAGTTCTTTCTTTTTGAAAAGATTAACCGTTTAACCGTCTTTTAATTTCACGCCTACAAGCAGCTATTTTTCATGAGGCATTTTGCAATTGGTATCATCCTGCGTATTAGTGTTTTAAGTGTAACACTTCTGGCAATGGTTTATTATTTTTTACAGAATCAGTGGTCGGCAGTGGGCTTGTTTGGTATTTTGTCGGCACTCGTATTTTTCTGGATTTTCACTTATACTACTTCTATTAACCGGAAGCTGGCCCGTTTTTTTGAGTCTGTGAGGTATTCTGACTTCGCCGTTAAGTTTCGGTCTGATAACAAACTGGGCCGAAGTTTTGAAGAGGTAAATCAGCAATTTAATGGAGTTCTGGAGGCCTTTCGCCAGGCACGCGCCGAAAAAGAAGCTAACCTGCACTACATTAACACTATTGTTCAGCACGTAAATGTAGGGCTTTTATCTTACGATTCGTCTGGCAACATTGAGCTCATAAACAATGCGGCCTTTCGTATTTTAAATATTTATCGTTTGCGCAATATCAGCGAGCTTTCTAAAACCGCCCATGCTGAATTGTTTGACATCCTGAACAACATCTCTTCTGGCAGTAAGGCGCTGTATCAGACAGCTAACGAAAAACAGATATCTATCAACGCTGCCACCGTGAGCCTCAGGGGGCGTGTTATTAAACTAATTTCGTTGCAGAACATTCAGTCTGAGCTGCAACAGAAAGAGCTGGAAGCCTGGCAGAACCTGACCAAAGTGTTGCGCCATGAGATTATGAACTCTGTAACGCCGATAGTATCACTAGCCAGCACCATGCGTGAAATTATTGAGCTTGATTTAAGCAAGGAAGAGGGTATTCAGGAAACTGTCAACGACCTGAAAGAAGCCTTGTTTACGATAGAAAACCGTAGCAAGGGTATTATGAACTTTGTAAATGCCTACCGCGAGTTTACCAGCATACCCAAACCGAAGTTTGAAGAAACCACCTCTAAAGAATTAATAGCTCAGGTGCTAAACCTGGTTCAGCCGCAATTGAAAGAGAAACAGATTGAGTTAAAAACAGACTTTAAAGAGAGCTTTGATTTAATGGCCGATACCGAGCTGATAGCAATGGTGCTGATAAACATTATAAAAAATGCAGTTGAAGCTACGGAGTCTCGTTTGAATCCTCAGGTAAGAATCAGAACCTTTGAAATTGATGAACAGAAAATAGTTGAAATTGGCGATAACGGCAGCGGTATTGAGCCTGAAGCGCTTGAAAAGATATTTATCCCGTTTTATACCACCAAGAAAACAGGCTCGGGCATTGGTCTGAGCTTGTCGAGGCAGATAATGCAAATGCATGGCGGTAACCTGAAAGTATTTTCAAAAGTTGGCGAAGGCACCCGGTTTCAGATTATTTTTTAGAAGCAAAAAAAAGGCCCGAAATCAAAATTCTGGGCCTTTAAACTTAGTATTTCTTGGCTAATTATGCTTCAGTTTCGTCACCGGCTACTGCTGCTGGAGTTTCCTCAACTGCTGCTGGTGTTTCGTCTACTGCACGTTTAGCTTCTTCTTCTTCTTGCAGAGCGGCGTTATCTTTATCCATTTTACGCTCCATGATACCTTCTTCAATAGCCTTACCTAAAGCAAGTGTTACCAAAGCTACTGATTTGTAGGCATCATCATTGGCTGGGATCGGATACTCAACCGACTCAGGGTTTGAGTTAGTATCGCACATGGCAATTACCGGTATACCCAAACGGTGCGCTTCAGCTACGGCCAGGTGTTCACGTTTTACGTCAACAACAAACAAAGCAGCCGGAAGTCTTGATAAATCAGCTACACCACCCAATAATCTTTCCAATTTGATACGCTCGCGGTCTAGCATCAGGCGCTCACGTTTAGCAAGGTTGCTCGCTGTTGCTTCGTCTTTCAACATACGCTCAACGTTTTGCAATTTTTTCAAAGATTTCTTGATAGTAGCAAAGTTTGTTAGCATACCACCTAACCAACGCTCAGTAACGTAAGGCATTTTCAAGCGTTTTGCTTCTTCTGCCACTATTTCCTGTGCTTGTTTTTTGGTTGCAACAAACATGATTTTACGACCAGAACGAACAATACCTTTTACCACTTGTTGTGCGTCTTCTAAACAAGCTAAAGTTTTGTTAAGGTCAATGATATGGATTCCGTTTTTCTCCATGAAGATATACGGAGCCATTTTCGGATCCCATTTACGGGTAAGGTGACCAAAGTGTACACCTGCATCCAGAAGGTCTTTGTACTGTAATTGTGCCATTTTTGGTAAAATGATAAAATGTTGAAAAAAATTAAATTACGCAGCACAGCACGTCGGCATCACTGTAAGTGCTGTCTGGACAAAAGAATTTACGAATTACACGCAGCAGGCGAAATAAAGACTTCGCAACAGCCGGATGTAATTCGTAAATAATATTAACGTTTTGAGAATTGGAATCTCTTACGAGCTTTACGGCGACCGTATTTTTTACGTTCAACCATACGAGAGTCACGAGTTAAGAAGCCTTCTTTTTTCAATGCCGGGCGGTTCTCTGTGTTAGCTTCACACAATGCGCGGGCAATTGCCATACGCACTGCTTCTGCCTGACCAGCAATACCACCACCTTGTACATTTACTTTAAGATCGTACTGACCAGTTGCATTTACGGCAGTAAATGGTTGGTTCAATACAATTTGAAGAATTTCAGAAGGGAAGTACTCCTTTAATTCACGACCATTCACAGTAACTGCTCCATTACCCTGTTTCATGTAGATACGGGCAACGGCTGTTTTTCTTCTACCTACTGCGTTGATAACTTGCATTATTATATAGGATTTTGAAAATTTTCTAAAATTATAAATTATTACCCGTTGATATTACAGCTCAATTGTTTTTGGCGTTTGCGCTGCATGTGGGTGATTTGGTCCTTCGTATACATACAGATTTGTATATAGACGACGTCCCAAACGACCTTTTGGAAGCATACCTTTTACAGCATACTCAACTACACGACGACCGTCTTTTGCCATTAACTCACGAGGAGTAGCAAAACGTTGACCACCCGGATGACCCGTGTGACGAACGTAAACTTTGTCGGTCATTTTCTTTCCTGTCAGGCGGATTTTCTCGGCATTGATAACAATTACGTTATCACCGCAATCTACATGCGGAGTATAGTTGGTTTTATGCTTGCCACGAATGATGTTAGCAATCTGGCTGCACAAACGACCCAATACTTTGTCGGTTGCATCTACAACCACCCATTCTTTATTAGCGGTTTCGTTATTTGCCGAAATCGTCTTGTAACTTAGATATTTCACTATTTTTAAATGTTAAATGTGTTTGAAAAAAGCTGTTGCCATTCGTAATTCAGTATTTGCCCCCAAAAGCTTATACTAATAACTGTGGCTTTTTTTCGACAATTTTTAAGGTGTTGAAACAACACATAGCAACTCCGGAATCAGTCACTTCTCAAAATTGGATGTCCCCTTGAACTAACGGGCTACGTCTCAAGGGAGTATTTTGGGGCTGCAAAATTAGAGATTTCCTGAAATAAAAGCAATTGTTTCTCTTTTTTTTATGCTAAATCATTGAAAATTAGTTCGTTTGGTCTTTACAGCCTAATTTTGCACCATGCCGGTAGCCATAAACTTTTTGATGAAGGCATAAAATATACCATTGCAGTTTACATACTTTAGTGGTTTTGTATAAAAGAGCCAAAAAAGAAAAGTAAATACCTTAAAAAGTACCTGAGCGATAGCGTGAGTAGTTAAAATATTTAAAAAGTATCTGAAGGGTAACAGAACCTTACCCGGCAAATTAAAAATGACATTAAAAACATATTTTCTGCAGGTAAAAGAAGTTGTAACAGAAACCCCAGACAGCGTTACTATTTATTTCTGGCATCCATTAAGCGAGCAGATTAAATATAAAGCAGGGCAGTTTATTACAGTAATAGTGCCATTAGACGGTAAAAAAGTACGTCGCAGCTATTCCATGTCTACCTCGCCTCATACTGATACCGCTATAGGTATAACAGTAAAAAGAGTAAAAGGCGGGTTGGTTTCCAACTACCTGAACGATAAAGTTAAAGTAGGAGACTTTATTGAGATTGTAGAACCAATGGGTAACTTTTTTGTAGAACCTGACGCCGGGCAAAGCCGCCATTTGGTTCTTTTTGCGGCAGGCAGTGGTATTACGCCGCTAATGGCCATTGCAAAATCTGTTCTTAAGGTTGAACCGGGGTCAAGAATAACCCTTGTTTATGGTAATCGCAGCGAAGGCAGCATTATTTTTAAGGACAAAATTGAAGAAATGGAGCGTACCTATCGAGAGCGCCTAAAGGTGCATCATATTTTGTCGCGCCCCTCAGATTACTGGGTGGGGCAGGTAGGGCGCATCAGCCAGGGCATCGGTATCCGTTTCATGAAAGACTCGTTCACCGATTTTGCCAAAGACGAATTTTTTCTCTGTGGCCCTGCCGGTATGATGGAAGACATCATCAAAGGCCTTAATATATATGATGTAAGCAAGAGTAGGATTCACCGCGAGAATTTTCATGCACCCATGCTTGATGAAGTGTTTGTAGAAGAGAACGAAGACTCCCTAAAACCCCAGCTGATAAAAGTTATCTATGAAGGAGAAGAACACGAATTTGAAGTAAAGCCACACCAGAGTATTTTGGAAGCGGCTCTTGACATTGATATTGACCTGCCTTACTCTTGCCAGGCTGGTATGTGTACAGCCTGTATGGGTAAATGCGTTTCTGGTAAAGTAAAAATGGACGAAGAAGAAGGCCTTACCGATAAAGAGATTCAGCAGGGCTACATTCTTACCTGTGTGGCACACCCACTTACCCCGGGAGTAGTGATTGAAATTGATTAAAAATAAATTAAAATAGGTCTATACGAATTGAGCCAATTAAAATGAAGGCTTAACTTTACTTGAAGAAAAAAGCTTCTGGCTGGTGTTAATAATTTAAATGGGAGGATTTTTTAGTGAGGAAGATAATAATTGCGGGGGCTTTTGTTCTGACTTTGTTTACTGTAATCAGTTCTTTTACGCGGCCCCCTGACAAATCTAAAGACTATCTGCAAACGCAAGGAAAGTGGGCCGACAGCCTGCTGGCCTCAATGACGCTGGACGAAAAAGTAGGGCAATTGTTTATGATGGCCACCTACTCTAACCGCACCGAAAAATACTATCAGCAGGTTGAAAACAACATTGCTACCTACCATATTGGCGGGCTTATCTTTTTTCAGGGCGGGCCTCACCGCCAGGCCAGATTAACCAATCGTTATCAGCAACTTTCACGCGTTCCGCTTATGATTGGCATAGATGCCGAATGGGGCCTGGGAATGCGTTTGGACAGCGTTATTGATTTCCCGAAACAGATTACCCTGGGGGCCATTCAGGACAACGCCTATATTGAGCGATTCGGACAGGAAGTAGGCCGGCAATGCCAAAGACTGGGTATTCATATCAATTTCGCACCCTCTATTGATGTCAACACCAATCCAGACAACCCTGTAATCAATTATCGTTCATTCGGGGAGTCGCAGATAAATGTAGCAGAAAAAGGGCTGGCTTATGTGCGGGGCATGAAACGCTATCATGTAATGGGCAGTGCCAAGCATTTTCCCGGTCATGGCGATACCGACCAGGATTCGCACCACACACTGCCTGTAGTAACGCACTCAATGAAAAGGCTCAATGAGGTTGAGCTTTATCCTTTCAGACGCCTGATTGCCGATAGTATCGGTACCGTCATGACAGGCCATTTGTTGGTGCCTGCTCTGGAAGCAAGAGGGAATACGCCTACGTCTATATCTGAACGGATAGTTACCGAAATCATTAAAAACCAGATGGGTTTCAGAGGGCTTACAGTAACTGACGCCCTCAATATGAGAGGCATTACGCAAGGCTTGCAACCCGGCGAGCCTGAGTTTCTGGCATTTATGGCCGGTAATGATATTTTACTGCAAACAGGCAACTTACCTGCTGCGTTTAACCGCATAAAGAAAGCTGTTGAAACCGGCCAGATACCAACTGATGTGCTGGATGCCCGGGTAAAAAAAATTCTGATGGCTAAATACTGGGCCGGGCTTGGCAATTATAAGCCTGTTGATATGGCTGGGTTGGGTGCCGACCTGAACGGAAGAAAATCGCTGGAATTGAAAACCGCTCTTTTTGAACAGGCAGTAACCGTTGCCCGAAACCAGGATAATCTTATTCCTTTCAATCATCTTGACACCCTCTCTTTTGCTTCTGTTGCCATCAGTGCAGACTACGACAATGAATTTCAGAAAACGCTCAGTCAGTACGCCAATTTTAAAAATTTTGTAGTGCCATTCAAGCCCGGTTCTGAAAAAGACATTGCCTGGGTATTAGACGAGGCCTCAAAATATAAAGTTGTGGTGGTTAGCGTGCACGGTATGAATAGCCGTGGCGACAGAAACTATGGCGTAACTCCGGCCACGCTGGATTTTATCCATCAGCTTGGCAAAAGAACCCACGTGGTAGTATGTGCTTTTGGTAACCCTTACGGTTTAAGATTATACAGCCACACCCGGAATCTGATATGTGGTTACGAAGACGATCCTGCCTCTCATCGGGTGGTGCCTCAGATATTGTTCGGCGCTTTACCGGCCAGAGGAAGGCTTCCGGTTTCAATTGATAACGACCTGAAAGTTGGTGCCGGCATTCAGACCCAAAGGCTTGGTCGCGTTTCTTTTGGCGATGCTGAAAGTGTGGGCATGAACGGGCAGAAGCTGGATGAAATAGCACAGGTAGTAAAGCAGGGGATAGACAACAGGGCTTTTCCGGGCTGCCAGGTTCTGGTGGCCAGAAAAGGCAGAATAGTATATAACCGGAGCTTCGGAACTTTAAGATACGGTTTATATGAACCGGTAACCAACCAAACCCTGTACGACATCGCCTCTATGACCAAAGTCTCGGCTACATTACAGGGTGTTATGATGCTCAACGAGCGTGGCGCCATTGATTTGAATGAAAAGCTAAGCACTTATCTGCCAGAGCTGAAAGGCAGCAATAAAGAAAAAATGCTGATTTCAGATATTCTGTTGCATCAGGCCGGGCTGGTTGCATTTATGCCCTTCTGGGAAAAAACCAAAACCGGTAGCACCTACAATCCTGAATATTACAGTTTCAGCAAAGACAGTCTGCTAATGCCTGCCAATTTACAGGTGGCCGGTAATCTGTACATAAAGCCGGCAATTAGAGACTCGGTATGGAAATGGGTCATTGACTCTAAACTCATAAACACACAAGACCGGCAGGGCGGTTACCGCTATACTTACAGCGACCTGGGCCTGATTATGATGCAAAAGCTGGTAGAACGGATAACTAACCAACCTTTGGAAGAGTTTCTGGAGCAAAATTTATACGAACCACTGGGCATGACCTCTACGATGTTTAATCCACTGCTTAAATTCCCGAAGACTATCATTGCGCCTACTGAAAACGAATCAGGTTTCCGGGCTTCACAGATTCAGGGAACCGTGCATGACCCTAATGCCGCACTTCTAGGCGGAGTATCTGGCCATGCCGGGTTATTCAGCAATGCCTCAGACCTGGTAAAACTTTTTCAGATGAATCTGCAAAACGGGTATTATGGTGGCCGTCAATATCTTTTTCCTGAAACCACACGCCATTTTGCCCGCAACTATACACAAAAAAGCCACAGGGGATTAGGCTGGGATAAACCCGGCGATTCAGATAGCCCCATTGTAGGCAGTTCGGCTTCGCCAAACAGTTACGGGCATTCCGGATTTACTGGCACCGTTGTCTGGGTAGACCCAGACCGCGAACTTATCTTCATTTTCCTCTCAAACAGGGTTTACCCTGTTTCTACCAACAACAAAATCAATACCTTAAGAATCAGAAAGCGTATTCATGAGATAATCAATGAATCGCTCGTGCTGCAATAGACAATTTCTGAACATTTTTCCTGATTCAGGTTTTTATTCCCAAAATTCTGCTGCGCTCAGAGGTACTAAAACGATTTACATCAGTATTATTACCGGAATATTGTATTTGTTTTACAGGCCTTTGAAAGAGTAAATATTATCTTTGAAAAATCAAAAAACTTAAACAAATACTGTTATTTTTGCCCTGAAGCATTTACCCCGATGCTCCTGAATATATTCAACACTTATAACCTTCAAAATGGAAATTTCTATTCACAACTGGATGCGCGCAGAATCCATAGAGACTACTATTAAACGAATTGCCGCATTAGGATATGACAAACTGGAGATTGCCGGAAGCCCCGAAGCCTACGACACCCGTAAGATAGGTAAGCTTCTTAAAGACCACGGATTGAAATGCTGGGGCTCGGTAACCCTGATGCTGGAAGACAGAAACCTGCTTGCCAAAGACAAATCTCAAAGAGAAAAATCAATTCAATATGTAAAAGATGTAGTGCGGATGGTGAAAGAACTGGAAGGCGAAATGGTATCTGTAGTGCCCGGAACAGTAGGTAAAATTATACCTGATGGCCGGCCCGACGAAGAATGGAAATGGGCTGTTGATAGCATGAAAGAGGTTTATGAATACTCTGAAAGCGTGGGTATTACCCTGGGTATAGAACCGATTAACCGTTTTGAGACGTACTTCATTAACCGTGGCGACCAGGCTCTGGCACTGGCTAAAGAAGTTGGCCCAAATTGCGGCGTTTGTCTGGATACTTTTCACATGAACATAGAAGAAGACAACACCTACGATGCCATCCGCAGAGCTAAAGGCCGTCTGGTAGGTTTCCATGTGGCTGACAGCAACCGTATGGCTCCGGGGATGGGTACCATCAACTGGCCGAAAATTATTGAAACCCTGCGCGAAATAGACTATGACAAGGTATTGTCGGTTGAATTCTGCTCGCCATTAGACAGAACCCCTGCCAACCCTTACCCGAACTCAATTGAGCTGAATCCGGAGGGGTTAAGCCCCGAACAAAAGAAGTTTCTGGAAGACCACGGGAGCTCGTCGGTAACAGAAGATTTCTATACCATGCTTACCCGTCGGTCAATTGATACATTACGACCGCTTATCTGATTTGTGGGGTGAACATTTTGTTCGCCTGCTGAAACTTATATCCTTAATTGCGTGTGCTACCTGCCACCACCAACCTGTTAATCTTAATTTGAATGAAAATTACTAATGTAGAAGCGTTCTGGCTTCGTTGCCCTATACCCAAAGAGAAACAACACTTTTCAGACTACGGCCTGCTTACAGATTTTGATATGACACTGGTAGTAGTAACTACCGACACCGGCTTACAGGGCTTCGGCGAAGCCAAAGCAGCGGTAGGTTCATCAGGTGTTTGTGCGTCAATCGTCAGTTGTATCGAGAATGAAATTAAACCTTTACTGATAGGTAAAGATGCGCACCACATAACCCGTATCTGGGAACATATCTATAACGGCACCCGCGACCACTACGCGCTGAAAAGAGGTCGCAAATTTCCGATATTAGGCCGTAGAGGTTTAACCATATCTGCCATGAGCGGCGTAGACACCGCCTTATGGGATTTGAAAGGTAAGGCACTGGGAGTACCTGTAGTGCAGTTATTGGGTGGCGCCTGCCGCGAAAAAATGCCTGCTTATGCCAGTGGCGGCTGGGCTGGTACCGATAAAATAGGTGAGCAATTGCTGGGTTATGTTTCAAAGGGTTTTCAGGGAGTAAAAATGCGCGTAGGGGTAATGGACGAAACCGTTCAGGAGAGTATCCGCCGCGTGAGAGCTGCCAGAGAAGCATTAGGGGAAAACATTAAACTGATGACCGACGCCCATGGCACGTTCAGTGTGCCAGAAGCCAAGCAGTTTTGCAGAGGTGTAGAAGATTGTAATCTTTATTGGTTTGAAGAACCCATCAGCCCCGATAACAGGCATGGCACTGCAGAGGTAAAAGCCTCAACTTCTATTCCGATTGCAGCCGGTGAGAGCGAATATACCGCTTTTGACGTAAGAGATTTAATAGAAGTGCGCGCGCTGGATGTTGTTCAGCCTGACTCTGCCATTATTGGCGGTATTACCGAAGCCATGCGTGTGGCACACCTGGCCCATACTTATCAGCTAGAACTGGCTCCGCATTGCTGGGGTTCGGCGTTCTCGTTTATGGCTGGGGTAAATGTGGCATTTGCTGCGCCTGCGGCTACTATTATAGAGTTCTCTTCAGGCGGAAACCCGATGATGTATGACCTCGTAAATGAGAAAATACAGGCCGTAGACGGCATGATTGAAGTTCCGACAGCTCCGGGGCTGGGATTGACTCCGAACTGGGACTTCGTGAACGAGTTTAAACAGACAATTTAGTTTTTAATCTGATAACCAATTAGCTCAGCTTTATGCCAATGGGCAGGTTGGGGCTAACGTAAATAAACAATATAAAGCTATGGCAAGAGCAGTTAAAATAAACCACGTAACCGTTATAGTAGACAACCTTGAAAAGGCTTGTGAATTTTATGAAAATGAACTGGGGCTTGAACCACTTCCGGCATTTTTGTTTGATTACCCCGCAGCTTTTTTCAAGTTTAACGAAGAGCAGCAACTACATATTTCTGAGTGGGAAGATGCCATTTCTTTCAGAGCGCATATATGCGTGCAGGTAGATGATTTTAATACCATCTTTTTCCGTATGAAAGAGCTGGGCATAATTGATATTACGCCTTGGGGCAAGGTGCGTAAGCTGCCTGATGGCGCCATGCAGATGTTTGTAAGAGACCCCTCAGGTAATCTGGTTGAGATTTCTTCAGCGCCGGGTAGCGACGTAGACCCTCGTATTTTTGAAGACGAGCTTTTTTATGAAGGTATTTATGTTTCAGGCCGTAACGATTTCAGAGGATATAAATCGGCAAATGCTACTTTGTATCACGACAGATAATGAAAAAAAACGTATTGCTTTTAGAAACCGTTGCCGACGAGGCAATGGATTTGCTTAATAGTGCCGCCAGTGCAGGAGAGATTGAGATTTTTACTGTTTGGGGAGAAAAAACTCAGATGGAAATTCTTGCTGAAAATTCTATCCACGCCGTCATTACCCGTGGGAAAGGGCAGGGGAATAAACAACTGATGGAGGCCTGCCCGGCGCTGCATGTAATAGCCCGCTGCGGAGTTGGCCTGGATAACGTAGACGTAAAAGAGGCTTCAGCCCGTGGTATAAAAGTGGTTAATGCGCCGGGGTCAAACTCTAGTACCATTGCAGAACATGCTATTACGCTGATGTTGATGCTTCAACGTAATTTGTACGAATCGGCAAGGCAGGTAAAAGCCGGCAACTGGGAATGGCGCAACCAGTTTGAAGGAGACGAACTGCAAGGCAAAACGCTAGGCGTTCTGGGTATGGGTAATATTGGGAAGCGTGTAGCTAAATTAGGCGATGCCTTTAATATGAATGTGGTGTACTGGGATAAATTCCCGGTGCAGTCAGCCTATCAGGCATTGCCGCTTGAAGAAGTATTGAGCGTCTCAGATATAGTTACCTTACATTTGCCTTTGTTTGAAGATACCAAAAACCTGATTGGCGAAAAGGAACTGTCTTTAATGAAACCTACAGCTATACTGGTTAATACTGCGCGTGGGGCTTTGGTAGACCAGACCGCCCTGATCAACGCGCTCAATAGTGGTGCAATTGCTGGTTTTGGCGCCGATGTTTTGGTAAGAGAACCCCCGGCGGCAGATGAACCCCTGTTAAACCATCCGAAAACCATTATTACGGCGCACGTAGGTAGCCTGACAGCAACTACTTACAGAAATATGTGCGTGTCAACCGTTAAAAACGTGCTGGCCATTCTGGCAGGTAATGCCCCACAACCGGAAAGTATTTTTAACAGAAAAGACCTGAATTTATAGCTGAATTGTATTTCAGTATCATAAGGTAAACCATTAGGCCCCGGTTAGCCTTCCTCTTGTTGAGGGAGCCATCAAAAATCTCTTTTGTGCTTTTATGGCGCATTGTTTACCGAGAAGATGTAGAGAAGGGGCCGGAATAAACCGACATTCAATCCTAAAAAATAAACTAATGTACACTCAACCAAATGCACTGAAACTCCTTGTGGGTGTTACTGGGGTATTCCTGATGGTGGCTTCTTACACAAACCTGAAGGAGAATCCGGCTACGGCAGATGAAAACCCTAAAATAGCCAAATTAAAGCTGCAACCGGGCTTTAAGGCAGAACACCTCTACAGCCCTTCAGAAAACGAGCAGGGCTCATGGGTTTCGATGGCCTTTGACGACAAAGGCCGCATGATTACCTCAGACCAGTACGGTATTTTATACCGGCTTACCATTCCTGCCATTGGGCAAGGTACAAAGCCTAAAGTAGAAAAACTGACCGTTCAGGGAGACACCGTCGCTCTGGGAAATGCGCAGGGCTTGCTGTATGCCTTCAATAGTCTGTATGTGATGATGAACAATAGCAGCAACAAGAAGTTTCCGCGTAAAAGTGGCTTATATCGCTTACAAGATACTAACGGAGACGACCAGTTCGACAAGGTAACATTGCTGAAAGAATTGAAAGGAGATGGCGAGCATGGCCCGCACAGTGTTATATTATCGTTCGATAAAAAATCTTTATACATTGTAGCCGGTAACTATACCGACCCACCGAAGTTTGATTCGTATCGCCTGTCACCCAACTGGAAATACGACAAACTGTTTCCGCATATAAAAGACCCCCGTGGCCATGCCACCGACCGCAAGGAACCGGGCGGTTGGATAGCCAATGTAGACCCCGACGGCAAACATTGGGAATTAGTGAGCGGCGGCTATAGAAATACTTATGATATTGCCTTTAATGAAGTGGGCGATTTATTCGCCTATGATTCGGATATGGAGTGGGACTTCGGCCTGCCCTGGTATCGCCCAACCCGTATATGCCATGTAACCAGTGCCAGTGAATACGGCTGGCGAACAGGCTCCGGAACCTGGGAACCGGTATTGCCTGATAACCTTCCGCCAGTTATTGGTATCGGTCAGGGGTCACCTACCAACCTGCTGCATACCAGAGACGCTAAATTCCCTGCAAAATATAAAAACGTCCTATTGGCGTTTGACTGGAGTTTTGGTATTGTGCATGCCATTCATCTAAAACCAAGCGGTTCATCTTACACTGCCGAAAGAGATGAGTTCTTATCTGGTTTACCTTTACCACTGACCGACGGTGTAATTGGCCCCGATGGCGCCCTTTACTTCCTTACTGGCGGCCGGAGACTTGAATCAGATTTGTATCGTGTCTACTATAATGGCAACGAGGCTGTTGAAACTTCGCTTGCAAGTGTACCTACCAAAGAAAACACACTCAGAAGAGAAATTGAAACTTTCCATACCGACCCTAATCCGCTGGCAATAGACAAAGCCTGGCCTAACTTAAGCCATCCCGACAGGTTTATCCGTTATGCTTCAAGGCTGGCATTAGAGCACCAGCCAATAGCAGAGTGGCAACAGAAAGCCCTGGCAGAAAAAGACCCTGTTAAGGTAATTAATGCTATGATTGGCCTGGCAAGGCAGGGGCAGCCGGAATTGAAAGAAAGCATCCTGAAATCGTTGTTAAGCGTAAACTATGCTGCTTTATCAGAATCGCAGAAAATTGATATTCTCCGTGCTTTTGAATTGGTAATTGTGCGAATGGGTGAACCCGAGCCAGCAACAAAAACCAGAATGATTGCGTATATGAATCCGCAGTTTCCTTCAACCGGAAACGAGCAGAACAAGTTGCTGAGCAGAATTCTTGTGCATTTAGAGGCGCCGGGCGCGGTTGCCAAATGCGTGGCACTTCTTGACAAAAAAGAAGCAGCCGGCACCATTGCTGGCGGACAAACGGCAACCTCGTCGGCAGATTTAATTATGAGAAACCCTCAGTATGGCCTTGATATTGCCAAAATGTTAGAGAAAACACCTCCGGTGCAACAGACCTACATTGCCACGGTGCTTACATCGGCCAAAACAGGTTGGACACCACCGCTGAGAGAAAAATACTTTAAATGGTTGCGCAATGCACTTAACTATAAGGGTGGCGTAAGCTACATTGGTTTCATAGACAGAATGCGTAAACTAGCTTTGGAGAACGTGCCGAAACAACAGGTAGCTTATTATGAAAAACTATCTGGGGCAGACATGCTGTCTAAATCGGGCAATGACCTGGTAATACAGAATTATCCGAAAGGCCCGGGTAAAAACTGGAAACTTGAAAACGCCGTAGAAGTGGTAGATAAAGACGCAGGCGCACGGAATTTCCAGCAGGGTAAAGATATGTATAATGCCATTACCTGTAGCCGCTGCCATAGTATTCAGGGCGAAGGCGGTAACGTTGGCCCTGATTTAACACAGCTGGGTACCCGCTTCTCTACCAAAGATATTCTTGAGGCTATCATAGACCCAAGCAAGGCGGTGTCAGACCAGTATGCTGCAACACAGCTGATACTTAAAAACGGTGATTCTGTTGTGGGCCGGTTGGCTAATGAAGATAAAACGTTCTATTACATTTCGCAGAATCCTTATGCGCCGGACGTACTGATGAAAGTAGCCAAAAAAGATGTGGTTTCAAGCAAGTATTCGTCGGTATCGGTCATGCTTCCGGGTCTGATAAACAGTTTGAACGAAGATGAACTGAAAGATCTGATTGCTTATCTGAAATCAGGTGGAAACGAAAATCATGAGGTTTATACCCGTAAAAGCAGAAAATAGTTTTTGAGGTATTCTATAAAATCTGAAATAATGAAAACAGCATTAATCAAGCGAAGTTTTGCCGGAAAATTCCTCGTAATTCTGGCGGTGTTCTCAAATATACTAACAGGCCAGGCTTGGGGACAGAAGAAAGCAAAGCAGCCTGTGAATGTTTTGATTATTGACGGACAGAATAACCACAAAAACTGGCCGCAGACCACCAGCATGATGAAGGGGTACCTGGAAGAAACAGGGCTTTTTAAAGTAGATGTGGCAACCACTCCGCCCGAAAAAGGCGATATGAGTACCTTTAAGCCTGATTTTTCAGCGTATCAGGTTGTATTGTCTAATTACAATGGCGATTCCTGGTCTGATGCCACCAAAGCAGCTTTTGAAAAGTTTGTAAGTAATGGCGGAGGCTTTGTGGTGGTGCATGCTGCCGACAACGCTTTTCCGGAGTGGGACGCCTACAATAAAATGATAGGCTTGGGCGGCTGGGGTAATCGCACCGAAAAATCTGGCCCTTATGTGTATTATGACCAGGAAAAGCATAACTTCGTGCATGATAAAAGTGCCGGCCTGGGGGGGAGTCATGGAGTAGAACACCAGTTTCTGGTAAAAGTACACAATTCAAAACACCCCATAACCAAGGGTTTGCCAGAAGCATGGCTGCACGAAAAAGACGAGTTGTATGACAGATTGAGAGGCCCAGCTGAAAACATGGAGGTATTAGCAACCGCCTACAGCGACAAAGAAAAACGAGGCTCGGGCAGAATAGAACCAATGCTTATGACCATCTCTTATGGTAAAGGCAGGGTATTTCATACCACTCTGGGGCATGGCAACTATTCTCAGAAATGCAATGGATTTATTACTACCCTTCAGAGAGGTACCGAGTGGGCGGCTAGGGGTAAAGTAACACAGGCTGTTCCGAAAGATTTCCCGATGGCTCAAAGTGTAAGTATCAGAGACTAAAAAAACTATTCAATTTAATTTACATAATCAATGGAAGCTAACTCATCTCGTCGTTCGGCCCTGAAAAACATCATAGGCAGTGCGGCAATATTATCGGCACCTATGACCCTTACAGAAGCTTTTGCGGCTAATGAAAAAGTATTAGGCGCCGAACTGAACGGTAAAATTAACCACTCGGTTGCACGTTGGTGTTATAGCAAAATACCTTTGGAAGACCTATGCCGCGAAGCCGCCAATATGGGTATGAAATCGGTAGAGTTGCAAGGCCCTGATGAATGGCCTACTATCAGGAAATTCGGCCTTACCTGTGCTTTGCCATGGGGTGCCGGGCTTGGTATTGAGAAAGGCTTTAACGACCCTGCCCTTCATCCTGAACTGATAGCCAGTTTTGAAGGTATTTTTCCGAAATTGAAAGCTGCCGGATACGATAAAGTAATTTGTTTTTCGGGTAACCGCAGAGGTATGTCTGACGAACAAGGATTGGAAAACTGTACCGTAGGTTTGAAAAAACTGATGCCATCGGCCGAGAAATATGGTATTACCATGGTAATGGAGCTCCTAAACAGCAAAGTAAACCATAAAGACTATATGTGCGATCACACCAAATGGGGCGTTGAATTGTGCGATAAGGTGGGCTCTGATAAATTCAAGTTGTTATATGACATCTACCACATGCAGATTATGGAAGGTGACGTAATAGCTACCATCAAAAAGTATCACCCATATTTTGCGCATTATCATACTGGTGGCGTGCCAGGCCGTGCAGAAATTGATGATACGCAGGAGCTGAACTACCCGGCAATTATGAAAGCCATTGTAGACACGGGCTATAAAGGTTTTGTAGGGCAGGAGTTTGTACCGAAACGTGCAGACCAGATAGCTTCTCTCAAGCAAAGTGTGAAAATTTGTGATGTAGCTTAATCAGCTGCTCTTTATATACTACAAAAGCCGCTGAAAAGCGGCTTTTGTAGTTGTCTATGATTCTGAGACTTCGTGTCTGTTCTGTACTTTGTGGCAAAACAATTGTGCTACTTCTTAAACAAAGAATCCACAAACTCCATTTTGTTAAATACCTGCAGGTCGTCCATTTGCTCGCCAACACCAATGTATTTTACAGGAATCTTGAATTCGTCTGAAATGCCAATTACTACCCCACCTTTGGCGGTTCCGTCTAACTTGGTGATACTTAATGAATCTATCTCTGTTACTTTCGTAAACTCACGCGCCTGAATTACAGCGTTCTGGCCGGTGCTGCCGTCCAGCACAAGCATCACTTCATGTGGTGCCTCAGGCAAAAACTTCTGAACCACCCGCTTAATTTTACCCAGCTCGTTCATCAGGTTTACCTTGGTATGCAAACGCCCGGCAGTATCAATAATAATTACGTCGGCGTTTAGCTCCATTCCTTTTTTTACGGCATCGTAAGCAACTGACGACGGGTCAGTGTTCATTCCGTGGTCAACTACCATTACACCCACGCGTTGTCCCCATAATTTCAACTGGTCAACGGCTGCTGCTCTAAAGGTATCTGCAGCACCCAAAACCACTTTTTTGCCTCTTTTCTGAAACTGATAAGCCAGCTTGCCAATGGTGGTGGTTTTACCTACGCCGTTTACACCTACAACCATCAGTACATACGGTTTGGGCAGGTGCTCTGTTTCAAAACTATCTTTTACATCCTGCGAGTTGTTTTCGGCCAGTAATGCGGCAGTCTCTTCACGTAGAATTCTGTCTAATTCTTCAACGTTGGTATATTTATCTCTTTCTACTCTGGCTTCAATTCTTCTGATAATCTTCACGGTAGTTTCAACGCCCACATCTGAGCTAATCAGAATCTCTTCCAATTCGTCCAGAATCTCATCATCTACTTTCGACTTACCCACAATGGCACGCGAGAGTTTATCAAAAATGCTTGTTTTTGATTTCTCCAGTCCTTTATCAAGTGTCTGTTTTTTTTCTTTTGAAAAGAAGTCAAATAATCCCATTTAACAACAATAGTATAAAAATGAACAATCGGCTAAGATTGTGTGAATCATGACAAAACTATAACAATTTTGTTATACATTCAGTTTAATTTTCAATATAATCTGACTTTTATTCCTTTACGGAGCCAAAAAATAAACTGGCGATTTCTTCGCCTATGCGCTTGGGGCGAAACGTGCCTGCATCAAGCGAAACCCATATAGTTCTTGACCGTGCCAGTAGCTCAGGCCCTCTCCATATTTCGCAGTGGCGGTCGCTGGTTACGCCTGTAAAATTATCGACCCAGGTTTTTACTGTCAGTTCATCGCTCAGAAAAGCGGGCTTGAGGTAATCTATTTCATGCCTGCGCACCACCCAGATAATCTGCGCGCTTAAGTTTTCTGGCACTGTTGTGTGCCAGTGGTTGCCGGCGGCCTCCTGCACATAGCGCAAATAAACAATGTTGTTCACATGGTTGAGTTCGTCGATGTCACTGGCAATCACCTTAATCGGGAAGAGGTGCTCATTACTGCGCGGGGTTTCCAATTTGTTCAGCTAAAGTGTTAGAAGGTTATTCACAAAACAGAGGCAATATTACCTGCCTTGGTTGCCAAAACAAAAAAGCCCTCTTGTATGCAAGAAGGCTTCAACCAATATTTTTATCGGAATTATGCTTTTAAAGCACTTTGCAATTCTTCCATAGGAACCATTTCTTCCTTGAAAGTATATGCACCGGTTTTTGGAGACTTCACAGCCTTGATAACTTTTGCGAAGTTCTTACCTGCGGTTTTATCACGAAGCGTAGCGACTACTTTCTTTGCCATTTTAGTATCGTTTTATGATGTATTGATTCTCAGGATTCTGATAAAATCTGATGAACCCCTGCAATCAAAAATTATTTAATTTCTTTATGTACAGTATGTTTTTTCAGGAATGGGTTATATTTCTTTAACTCCAAACGACTGGTAGTGTTCTTACGATTTTTGGTAGTTACGTAGCGAGACATACCTGCTACACCGCTTGTTTTTTGCTCAGTGCACTCTAAAATGACTTGTACACGATTGCCTTTCTTCGCCATTGTTTTATGTATTTAATATCTTTGCTAATCTAATTTCGGGCTGCAAAGATACTAAACTCCTGATTATTAACCAAAAATCCTGCAAAAGTTTTTTAAATATTTCTTAGTTTTTTTACTTGTAAACGTAAATTTATACACAAGCGCGAGAATTCGTCCATAAAAAATGATAATAATTTGTTTTAATGTAATAGTTTTGAAAAATGGAGATAAAATCAACCTGATAGTTTATGAAAAATACACGCATTAATTTACTGGCCCGCCCGATTGGTAACCCAACTCCTGAATGTTGGGAGATTGAAGACGTAGATGTACCCGATTTACAGGATAATGAAGTTCTTGTAAAAGTACAGTATCTTTCAATAGACCCAGCCATGCGCGGGTGGATGAACGAGGGGAAGTCTTACGTAAGACCTGTAAATATAGGCGAAGTAATGCGTGCCTTGGGGGCAGGTTTGGTGATTGATTCAAAGCATCCGGATTTTGCCGCCGGAGACTCCGTAACTGGTATTACAGGTGTGCAGGAATACGCCGTGCTGGATGGTAAGCATCTGGTAAAGGTTGACCCCGCCTTTGTGCCTTTGCCTGCTTATCTGGGCACACTGGGTATGTCGGGTCTTACGGCGTATTTTGGTTTGTTGGAGACCGGCCAGCCCAAACCCGGCGAAACCGTGCTGGTTTCTGGCGCGGCGGGTGCTGTTGGAAGTGTAGTGGGCCAGATAGCAAAAATTAAAGGCTGCAGGGCTGTGGGCATTGCAGGCGGAGAGGAAAAATGCAGATATGTGGTAGAAGAGCTAGGCTTTGATGCCTGTGTGGATTATAAGACCGGAAACCTGAGAAGAAACATGAAAGAGGCTTGCCCGGATGGAGTAGATGTATATTTTGATAACGTTGGAGGCGAAATACTGGACACCGCCCTGACACTGATAAACATGAAAGCCAGAATTGTTATTTGCGGGGCCATATCGCAATACAATGTCATTCAAAAACCTGTAGGGCCAAGTAATTATATGTCGTTATTGGTAAACCGGGCACGTATGGAAGGCATCGTTGTTTTTGATAATGCTGCCAATTATGGCAAAGCTATAAAAGAAATGGCCGGTTGGGTAGCTGAAGGCAAGCTCAATGCCAAGGTTGATATTGCCGATGGTGGTGTGAAAGCATTTCAGGATACACTCATGAAGTTGTTTAAAGGTGAAAACACAGGCAAGCTGGTTCTGAAAATTCAGTAGACCATGCGCCAGGCCGTTTCAGTTAATTCAATAGATTCCATTATTCAGATTATCGCCTCGCTTCAATCGCGGGGCGATGTATACTTCCCTGAGGGCATTTTCCCTTCTTACCGTCAGAATTCCTACCTGAGATACCGACGGCCCGACAATAATATATTTTACACTGCTACTATTGTTTTTGTACTGAATCAGCTAAAGTCTTACCTGAGTGCAGATAACCAGGCGGTAATTGAGACTATTACCGCAAAAGCAGTCAACAATTATCCGGCTCATCAGAACAAAGACGGGCTGAGTACTTACAATTTCTGGCAAACACCTAAAGACGGCAGACGTTCAGGCCATTTTTCTGGTGGATATGTTTTCCATAGGATGGAGCATTTCAGGATACCTGATGATATTGATGATACTGCGTTGGTATATCTTACACAACCTGCAAATAAAAAGGAGGCGCTCTGGCTGAAAGAAAAACTACAACAGCATGCCAATTTGTCGCCCGGGCTTGCCAGGGTACGGCAGATAAAGAATACTTTCAGCCATTATAAACATCTGAGGGGGTACTCAACCTGGTTTGGTAAAAATATGGGTATAGAGTTTGATGCCTGTGCTTTATGTAACCTCATGTATTTGTTTGAATGGCATAGGTTGCCTTACAATGAGTATGATGCAGATACGTATGCTTATCTAAGCGGCATTATTGAACATAACGAATACCTCAGCAAACCGTTTGTGGTAGCACGTAACTATGCAACCGCCCCTTTGATTATTTATCATTTTGCGCGTTTGCTGGGAGACTTCGAAGTGCCTCATCTGGAGGCTTACCGAAGCAAACTCATAGAAGATACGCTTACGTTGCTTGAAGAACACAAATGGGGCATGAATAGAGTAATACTACAGACAGCCTTACTCAGGTTGAGCAGAAAGGGGCATTCTGGCTTTGAGAAAGCAATAGAACGGACTTTATCTGAACCCCGGCTTGATACGACCTTTGAGGCTCCGTTTTACTATTTCAGAGCCGCTTTACTGGGGGCTTATGAAAATCCGGTTTTGCGTTTTTTGGCGCCTATGGCCATTACCCACATGTACTGGGAATGCGAAGCCCATGAACTGGTGTTGATTCTTGAAAACCTGATTGAGCGTCAGAGATATTAACCGGCCAGAGGCTGTGGAATAATTGGGAAACAATTATCGAGCTATGAAAAGACTAGATCCTCATAGAGATGCCTTTGTCGCGCAGGTAATGTTTTAATTCAGGAATACCGATTTCTTTGAAGTGGAAAATACTGGCTGCCAGACCTGCGTCTGCTTTACCGCCTGTGAATACCTCATAAAAATGTTCCATTGTTCCGGCACCACCCGAGGCTATAACAGGTATATTGGCATTGTCTGAAATCAAGGCTGTTAATTCAAGGGCGAATCCTGCTTTGGTGCCGTCGGTATCCATTGAGGTCAGCAGTATCTCTCCGGCTCCTCTGTTTTCTACTTCTTTTGCCCAGGCAATGGTTCTTAATTCGGTTGGCTTGCGGCCACCATGTGTATGTACGATATGTTCCTGTAAACCGTTTTCAAGCGTAATGTATCGGGTGTCTATAGCAACCACTATACACTGCGAACCAAACTCAAGAGCCAGTTCATTAATCAGGTCAGGATTACGAACGGCAGAAGAATTGATAGAGACCTTGTCAGCCCCGGCATTAAGCAGTTTTGATACGTCAGATACCGAGCCTATACCACCACCCACACAAAACGGAATATTGACAGTTCTGGCTACTCTTTTTACCAATTCAATGAGCGTCTTTCGCTCTTCAACAGTTGCAGTAATATCCAGAAACACCAGTTCGTCGGCACCTTGTTCAGCATAGGCAGCGCCCAGTTCAACGGGGTCACCGGCATCACGCAGGTTTACAAAATTTGTACCCTTAACTGTGCGTCCGTCTTTTATATCTAAACAAGGAATAATTCGTTTGGTAAGCATGTTTGGTAATGTATTTAGTGATTTAGTGAATGAGTGGTTAAGTAATTAATCTTGAACTGAGCCATCCCGGCAAAATTTAATTTTATTCGCCATTCATCATTCACCATTTGCTTCTTTCATCTCCATATAAATATTGGGTCTGGCTATTTGCATCATGATGTCGGGGTTATCTAAAGGCGTAAACCCGAATTGAGCATATAAACCGTGCGCATCTCTTGTAGCCAACGACCACCGTCTAAGTCTCTGAAGTTCGGGCAGTTGCAATAGGCATTCCATCAACCATTTTGATAGCCCCCTGCCTCGCTCAGTTTCCAGCACAAATACATCTGCCAGATAGGCAAAAGTAGCACAGTCAGAAATCACCCGTGCATAACCGACCTGTTCACCGCTTTCTTTGTAAATACCAAAAGCAATAGAGCCTTCTGCTGCACGTTTTACTACATCAAGCGGGATGCCGGGCGACCAATAGCTGGTTTTCAGAAAATCATGAATCACATTAAACTGCAACAGCTGTTTATCAGTACTTAAAATAAACCCGTCTTTTCTGAACTCGTGAATCATATAAATCTGCGTTCTATATCTTTCAGGCTGATACGGTTTTCGTAAATGGCTTTGCCTACAATTACACCAAAAATATTCAGTTCGGACAATTCTTCCAGATCTTGCATCGAGCTAACTCCGCCGCTGGCAATCACTTTCAGGTCCGGGAATTGCTCCTGCATTTTTTTGTATAAATCTACTGATGGCCCCTGCAACAGGCCATCTTTGGCCACATCGGTGCTGATGGTGTATTGGATACCCTTCTGAATCCACTCGCCCACAAAATCATATACCCAAACACTGGTTTCTTCTTCCCAACCGCTTACGGCAATTTTTTCTCCTTTAGCATCAGCGCCCAGAATAATGGCTTCACTGCCGTAGGTTTGTATCCAGGACTCAAACAACTCAGGATTTTTAACCGCAATACTGCCTCCGGTAATTTGTCTGGCACCGCAATCAAAAGCCAGTTTAATATCTGTATCAGACTGCACCCCTCCACCAAAATCAATGTGCAGATTAGTTTTAGAAGCTAATGTTTCCAGTACTTTGGCGTTAATGATTTTCTTCTGTTTGGCGCCATCTAAGTCAACCAGGTGCAGGCGTTTAATACCCGCATCCTCAAACATTTTGGCTACTTCGAGAGGGTTTTCATTATACGTTTTCTTTTGTGAGTAGTCTCCCTGTGTGAGGCGTACACATTTACCTTCTATAATGTCAATGGCTGGTATAATTTGTAGCATAAAATTTTGTTAATTGTTAGAAAATACCCCGGCGAATCATCTCACGTCTTTCAATAATTGAATCGGGATGATTTAAATCCAGAATTTTAATAGTAGCTGTACCAATGTCGGTTTTGCCTCAAGTAAGCCTGAATCGCCTGCTATAAAATGGTCATTCCAATTATCGATGCGGGGATTGAAAAAACGTACCGGAATATTGGGCTCTTCTAAAAAAGTAGCTATATCAGAGCCTTTGTTGTTATTACAAATCTGACAGGTATATGCCAGATTCTCGGCTGTCGTAGGTCCGCCGTGTTTCAGACTTACAATATGGTCAATATGAAAGACAAAGAGTGAATTTCCGGAATGGATTCGACAATACTCACATCGAAATAGGGCTCTTTTAGCAACTTTATTACGGAGCGCTTCAGATATATAACGACTCATGAGGCTTGTTCAGGAGATTGAGCACGAATCTTAGCCAAGCGGATAAGTCTTTCCAATACTATATAATGATCCAATTCGTCTTTCTCTCTTCTATCCAGACTACTTTCTTTTGACTTTTCAATTATATTTTCCAGACGAGTCTGCATTTCACCAGTGGCCTTTAATGCCAAAACCTTTGCCGGGTCAAGACCTGCAATTAATTCTGCCAATTGATCATATGTATTGTAGATAGTCATGGTCGTACTGTTTTATACAAATATAACGCATTTGTCAGGAAAATCATGCGAATTACAATTTCAGGAAGTTCTCAAAGATTTTCTGCCCCACGTCTCCGCTTATTTCTGAGTGAAACTGCGCCGCATAAAAATTGTCTTTCTGCAACATGGCCGAATACTCAAGCATATAGGTGGTTTTAGCTACGGTAAAGTCGCACAAGGGCGCATAATACCCGTGATTATAATATACATAAGCATTGCTGTTTAATCCGTCGGTTAAAGGGCAAGCATAATCGTAAATGTCGTTCCAGCCGGTTTGGGGTACTTTAAAGCCTTTTATTTGCGGAAAACGCAGAATGGGTACATCAAACACGCCCAGGCAATCGGTATTGTTTTCTTCCGACGACCGGCATAGCAATTGCATACCTACACAGGTACCCAGAAAAGGTTGTTTCAGTGTGGGTATCAATTGGTCAAGGCCGTTTTCACGCAGGCTTTTCATGGCGGTACTGGCCTCACCTACACCCGGAAAAATAATCTTTTCGGCGGCACGGATTGTTTCAGGGTTGTCAGACAATTCATAGGCTACGCCAATACGCTCAAGCGCATACATAACCGACTGTACATTGCCTGCATTGTATTTAATTATGATGACTTTCAAATCAGAAAAAATTGAAGATAATAACTTTGGTGTTGTTTATACAAATCTACTTCTATCTGCCAACAATTATACAGATTTGTCGAAAAAGTACTACTATTTCTTTGCTTTGTTTAATTTATTTGTTTGTGCTTTAAATGGCCGGCCAGAGAATAAACATTTTGTACCCGATTATAAACCGGCATTTGTATCTTGCAGCAAAATTTGAAGTAATAAATGAACTGGCAAACGCTTTTTTCTAATAAACGCTTAGGCAAGGAAGACAAACCGGGGCAGGATATATTCCGTAATGATTACATGCGCGACTACGACCGTCTGATTTTCTCGTCGCAATTCAGGCGTTTGCAAAACAAAACGCAGGTATTTCCATTACCCGGAGCAGTTTTTGTACACAATCGCCTTACGCATAGCCTCGAGGTAGCGTCTGTCGGGCGTTCGCTTGGCAAAGCCATAGGCGAAAAGATAGTGGCCAAATATGATGCCGGGCTAAGCCAGGAGGCAAAGGAGTTTTATAAATTTGAGTTGTCGGCAGTAGTGATGACGGCCTGTATTGCACATGATATCGGTAACCCTCCGTTCGGGCATTCGGGTGAAGATGCCATTCGTACGTACTTTAAAGAACTGGACGAAGATAAACGTAAACTTCTTGAAGAAGGCCTGACAGAAAACCAGTTTAACGACTTCAGGAATTTTGAGGGCAATGCCAATGCATTCAGGATTCTGACCACCATTTTTAACCAAAGCAGCCTGAATCTTACCTATGCCACACTGGCTTCGATAGTCAAGTATCCGTCTGATTCCACTTCAGGATTCAGAAAGGGCGGATTGATATCAACTAAAAAGTCAGGTTTTTTTGATTCTGAGAATAATTTTTTTCGGCGTATTGCAACAGAACTGGGGCTTAACCGCTTAGACGACACGGCTCACATTTATGCCCGCCACCCATTTGTGTTTCTGGTAGAAGCCGCAGACGATATCTGTTACAGAATTATTGATTTGGAAGATGCCCACCGCTTAGGAATTTTATCAACACATGAAGCCCGGCAACTATTGGAGCCATTCTTTGAAAAACGGGAGGGAAAGCCTGATATAACCGAAACCGTAGACAACATTGAAGACGACAAACAGAAATTATCGTTTTTACGAGCAATGCTGATAGGTCAGTTGACAAGTAAATGCACTGAAGTGTTTTTTGAACATGAAGAAGCATTACTGGCTGGAACCCTTAACAAACCTCTGATTGATTTGCTTGATGAAAAAACGATTGGCCTGATTAAGAAGATTGATGAAATATCAGTCAAAAAAATATATAACGATAAGTCAGTAATTGAGATTGAAATAGCGGGTTACCATGTAATAGGTGGTTTGCTGAAAGAGTTTGTGTCGGCTGTGCTTTCGCCGGATACGCCCAAGTCAAAAAAGCTGCTGAAGCTGATTCCGAAGCAATTTATGATTGGCAAAGAGAGAACCCTATACGAAAACCTGCTGGCGGTTGTAGATTTCATATCAGGTATGACAGACCTCTTCGCCATTGATTTGTACAGGAAAATTATGGGGATCCAGATCCCACAGCTGTAGGAGAATAATCATTTCTTTCTCTTCATAAATACATAACCAATACCCAGATTGGCCCTGAAAACTCCAAGGTCAAACTTTTTATTGGCATAGGGAGATAGCTCAAAGATACCTTGAAACTGTGGCATTTTACTAAACGGAGATACACGCACACCCAGATTCATAAAATAGCCTTCCAGTGGATTCCTGTTTTTGGGGTCGTCGTTCAGGTAATTCAAAAAATTGGCTTTTACCCCCGCACCAACGTAAAACCTGGCTTTATCATGTTTAATGACATTTACCATGGGCGATATCTCGGTGCTGAGCGAAGAAAAATAGGAGTTCATCTGAAACCGGAAGTCGGCCCATACGGGTTGATTTGGGTTGGATGCAATAGAAAAAACAGAGTTGAACGGGTAATATGTAAAAGCCTGCGAAAAGCCCCGGCTGGTGATTACAACAAAAACACTGATACAGAGTAGTTTCCTGAACATAAACTTACTTTTTATTTTAATGCCGCTAAGTTAAGAGAAAAAATCGTAGTACTCAGGCAACATTTTTAAGTAATAATGAATATCAGTTGGGTTCGTTGCTTAATTGATAGTTTTTAACAAAATTTGCGCAGGTAATATGTAAGGTATTATCTGTGGCATTCAAAAACAGACTTATGGGGTAATGACCGTACGTCATTTAAACAAAAGAGAAACACCATACTATTATTCAATGAAAGCCTACAAAACCTCACAGGGATTCGTTATTGAACACCAGAATCAGTACTTTCTTTCACGTCATCATGACTGGGATTTATTCATTAACCGCGAAAATCTGTTCTTCGAGCTGCTCCGTGAAATACAACTGCTTGAACCGGTAAGTGAGTATCAATCGCTTATTGAAAATGGTTTACAGCCACCTATCCAATCGCAGGAAGTATGGGCATCAGGAGTTACCTACCTCAGAAGCCGTGATGCCCGCATGGAAGAGTCTAAGAACTCTGGTGGAGATAATTTTTATGACAGAGTATATGACGCAGAGCGCCCCGAGCTGTTCTTTAAGTCTGCGCCTGGCCGTGTTGTTGGTTCCGGGCAAAAAGTACGTATACGCCGCGACTCTAAATGGAATGTGCCTGAGCCTGAACTGACGCTGTTTATCAATTCTAAAGGACAGATATCTGGTTATACCGTTGGTAATGATATGAGCTCAAGAGATATAGAGGGCGAAAACCCCTTGTATCTGCCACAGGCCAAATCATACGATAAAAGCGCTGCCATTGGGCCCTGCATTACTATACTTGACGAGCCTATTTCTTCAGATACGCAAATCAAACTTGAGATTTTTCGTTTCGGAATCCCTTATTTTACCGATTCTGTGGCTATCAGCCGTATGAAGAGAAATCATACCGAATTGGCTGAATTCCTTTTCAGAGAAATGTCGTTTCCGTCCGGATGTTTCCTGATGACAGGCACCGGCATAGTACCGCCCGATGATTTCACTCTTGAAGTGGACGATGAAATACGTATTACTATTGAGGGAATCGGAACTTTAATTAACACCGTAGAAGTTAAGTAATTATTCAGATACAAAAAGAGCTTTACCTAAAAGTAAAGCTCTTTGTTAAATACCCCTGCTATGCAACTTACTGGTAGAAATATTATTGGCTATGAATCTTTCTCTGAAGGAACAGTAGCCATTCAAGGAGTTAATCCGGCGACAGGCGAGGCTTTGTCTCCGCTTTTTTTTAAAGCCACATTAGACGAGCTTGAACTGGCCACTGAAAAAGCAGAAAAGGCTTTTCAGGTTTATCGAAAAAAATCAGGCTTTGAAAAAGCTAATTTTTTAGAAAAAATAGCTGAAGAAATTGAGAATCTGGGCGACACCCTGCTGGAAAGATACATGCTGGAGTCTGGCTTACCTAATGCAAGAGCCATGGGTGAAAGAGGCCGAACCGTTGGTCAGCTCAGGTTATATGCTCATTTGTTAAGAGAAGGCTCATGGGTTGATGCCCGCATTGATGCCGCTATGCCTGACCGTCAGCCGGCGCCCCGCCCCGATTTACGCTCAATGGAACGCCCTCTGGGTGTAGTTGGCGTTTTTGGAGCCAGTAATTTTCCACTGGCGTTTTCTGTAGCCGGGGGCGACACCACCTCGGCATTTGCAGCAGGTTGCTGTGTAATTGTGAAGGCGCATCCTGCCCACCTGGGTACTTCTGAGTTGGTAGGTCTGGCAGTGCAGAAAGCAGCGCAGGCAACAGGTATGCCTGACGGCGTTTTCTCTTTGTTATTTGATGACGGACACGAAATCGGGATGGCTTTGGTGAAGCATCCGGTAATAAAAGCAGTAGGGTTTACCGGCTCGCTGAAGGGTGGTAAAGCGTTGTTTGATGCGGCGGTTCGTCGCCCTGAACCTATACCGGTATATGCCGAGATGGGAAGTGTAAACCCGGTTTTTGTTTTACCTAAGATTCTGGCAGAAAAAGGTCGTGCAATTGCCAACAGCTATCTGGCATCGGTAACGCTGGGGGTAGGGCAGTTCTGTACGAACCCTGGTATGCTGTTTCTGGAAAACAACCAGGATTTTATTGATGAAATTGAGAAAAATGCGCCGCATACACAAGGGGGCATTATGCTTACACCGGGTATAAAAGATGCCTATGTGAGAGGTACCGAGCACTCGAAGCAATTTACACAGGTAATGGGTGTAGGCAAAGCACCTGAAGGCTTTACCGCTGTTGAGCCTGTATTTCTTCGCACTGATATTGCGTCGTTAAATGCCAAGCCGGAACTGGCAGAAGAGATATTCGGGCCAACCAGCCTTATTGTTGAAGCCAATACAAAAGAAGAAATTCTGATAGCTGCCAGTAATCTGGACGGCCACCTGACGGCTACTGTTCATGGTACGCCTGAGGATTTAATTGAATATTCTGACTTATTAGATATACTGGAGCAGAAAGTGGGTCGATTGATTATAAACGGATTCCCGACAGGGGTTGAGGTAAATCATGCCATGATACACGGAGGGCCTTTCCCTGCAACTACTGACTCGCGCTCTACTTCTGTAGGTACAAAAGCCATTACACGCTTTACGCGCCCGGTAAGCTTTCAGGATTTCCCTGATGAATTACTGCCGGATGAACTGAAAAGTGATAACCCTTTGAATATCTGGAGATTGGTAGAAGGAGAATGGAAGAAGTAATTATCTGAAAAAAAAACACCGGAAGGGGCTGTTTCTGTAAAGAACAGCCTCTTTTGTTTTATATCATGTTAAAAAGTCATCATTAAAACATAAGTACCGTTTGATAAAAATATCATTGTTTTGTTTTTTTTTATGTATAGCTTTATTAAGGCTAAGGCGCTAATGGATGTTTATTGCACTGAAAAGAATGATTGCATTAAAAAGTAAATCTTTTTTAAAACCTAATTAACATAATCATGAACAATCTAGAAGGGGTTTGGTACAATGAACTTGGGTCAAAGATGACCCTTCAAGTTTTGGGAAGTAACATTTCAGGTACTTACGAGACAAAAGTCGGAGATGCCGAAGGCATGTATAACTTAATCGGCCAGGTTGATGGCCAGACTGGCAATTGCATGGCTATTGGCTGGGTAGTGGTTTGGCAAAACGGGCTAATGAATTCAGATTCTGTTACCAGCTGGAGTGGGCAGTTTAGAACAGACTTCGGAGACCCAATGATTGTAACTACCTGGCTGCTAACTACAGAAACATCTATATCGAATGAATGGCAATCTACCATTGTCGGAAAGGATTATTTTACGAAAATTCTTGCCGAAGAAGATAAAATAACCGAAAATATTAAAAGAGGTGTTGTAAAATCTAACCCGTTTTAAATATCAATTTCGGTGCTTATATGAAGAAAGCAAAAGAGTATACCAAAAATGTTAATTCTCTTACCATTACCTTTTGGCTGACATATCGGGTATTGTAGTTAGCCGGAGCAGGTTTTTGTTTTCAGAAAACTAATTTTTAAGTATACTCTTTCAAAATAATCAGTAGGATTTTTACTTAATCAAGCAATCCCATTACATCTTCTGAGATACCGGTATTCACAAAGCCGCCATCGTGGAAAAGGTTCTGCATGGTTACCATTTTGGTAAGGTCAGAGAAAAGCGTGATTACATAGTCTGCACAGGCATCAGCCGAGGCATTACCCAGCGGAGCAATTTTATCGGCAAAATCATAGAATTTATCAAAACCGCCAATACCTGTACCGGCAGTAGTTTTGGTTGGAGACTGCGACACCGTGTTTACACGTACATTCTTCAATTTGCCATAACGGTAGCCGTAGCTGCGTGCAATTGATTCTAACATGGCTTTTGCTTCTGCCATATCAGTATAGAACGGAAACGTGCGTTGTGCCGCCATGTAAGATAAAGCAACTACCGACCCCCACTCGTTGATAGCATCCATTTTTTCGGCTACCTGTAAGAATTTATGGAATGATAAGGCCGATACATCAACACTCTTCAGAAACCAGTCGTAGTTCAAATCGCCGTAGGCTTTTCCTTTGCGAATGTTTGGCGACATACCGATTGAGTGCAATACGAAGTCAACTTTACCACCTAGCACATCCATTGATTTGGTGTAAAGATTTTCGATTTCTTCTACAACAGTAGCATCTGCAGGAATAATCTCGGCTTCGCAGGCTTCGGCCAGTTTCTTGATTTCGCCCATGCGCATAGCAATAGGAGCGTTGGTTAATACAATAGAAGCACCTTCTTCTTTTGCTTTCAGTGCCACTTTCCATGCGATAGATTTTTCGTCTAATGCGCCAGAAATAATTCCCTTTTTACCCTTTAGTAATCCGTATGCCATGATATGTAAGTTTAAATCTGAGTCCGTAGCATTCACTACGATAATGTCATAATAGTTTTTAGAGTGCCAAAGGTAGTTAATTTCAAAAAAAATAAAAAACCATCCCAATTTTTTGCGCACACAATACCGCAATAAAAAGAGCGTGTGTAGATGGATGAATATTATTTCAAAAGCTGGTTTGGCCTGTTTGTGGTGTTGTTTGTTTTCTTTACGTTAAATTCCTGCATGGGCTTTTTTAAGTGCCTCAATATCCAGCTTATCCATCTTTAGCATGGCGTTCATGGCTCTTTGTGCCTTTGCAGGGTCCGGGTCGCCCAGCAATTGACCGAGCACATCTGGTACTACCTGCCACGACAACCCGAATTTATCTACCAGCCAGCCACATCTGCTTGGCTTGCCACCGTTGGCTATCAGATTATCCCAGTAATAATCAATCTCTTCCTGGGTTTTGCAATCAATAAACATAGATATGGCCGGTGTAAATGCAAAATGAGGGCCACCATCCAGAGCCAGCAACACCTGTCCTTCCAGCTCAAATTTGGCATTCATAATTTTATCGCCTACTTTATTGGTGTAATGCACTTTGGTGTTTTTAAAAACCGAAGTGTACAATTCAATAGCTTCTGCAATGTTGCCATTGAACCATAAGAAAGGCGTTATTTTCTGCTCCTTTTCCATAGGTTTGGTTCTTTTTAGAATGATATTTTAAGCTGCCAGCATCATACCATCTGGCTATTAGTATTGCGGATTATAATAAAAGGGTCATGCTTTGTCTGTTGGATGCCGGCAGTTATCTCTGTAACTGCATATATGATTAAGGCTTTCTCCCACTTGCAACTCAAAATACTTTGGTTTTTTTGGTAACACCGTTCTATACATTTTAAAGTTAACCATTTGGTTGGCAAAAACATAATAGTTTCTAAAAGAGGTAGTTGGGGAATTTGTGGTTATTGGCATTTAATAGTGTTTATCAGAGTTTTGCCACAATAGTGACTAGTCCTAAAATAGCGATACAGGATTAATAATAGTAAAAATACATTTTTTAGACAGAAGTAGCCTTCGTGTTGCTTCTGTTTTTTGTTTTATAGGTTTTCATTTTGACACTGTTTTGCAGGTGCATCAGATTAGGAGTTAGCATATAATTAGACCAGTGTGGCCTGATTTGATTGTACTTGTTTATAATTTCCGCTACCAGCTTTTTCATTAATGATAATTCAAGATGGTAAGTATCAACGATAAATTCCTGTTTTAATATTCCGTTTATCCTTTCTGCCACTGCATTTTCATAAGGATCTGAGTTTTGTGTCATGCTACACTTTAGGCTGTACTTCTTTAATAAGTATTGATATTCATCCGAACAATATTGTATCCCCCTGTCTGAGTGGTGTATCAATGCATCAGCCTTAAACATCCTGTTCCTATGAGCC